>JALWZJ010000037.1 GCA_027002625.1 Campylobacterales bacterium | reverse complement strand
CAAACTCTCCATAAATAGTTTTATGAAGTTTCAACTGTCCTGTTTAAAACTCAAAGGGACTCTTCATTCTGTCTAGTTGTCAAAGATCCAAAAGACTCTCAAACCTATTCAACCCGAATAGGTCAGTTAAGACTTTTTAAGTGATGCTATTATATCAAGTTTTCTTAAGATTGTCAAGCTTTTGTAACTTTTCGTTACACTCTTTCGAGTACTTCCCGAAATGAGGACAAGAATTATAGCAAACTCTTTTGTGAATGTCAAGAGCTACGCTCTTTTCTACTCTTTGCAGAGGACTTATGAAGACATTCTCAAGCCCTGGCGCCGACCTGTAACTTACCGTTACAGTCGTGACCCAAATCGCCCTTGGCTTCTCTTTTAAAGATCTTCTCCCAAATCGGGAGCGAAATATTAGCAAAGTTCGGATGGATTGTCAAGGGGTGAAAATGATTTTCGTTTTTATCGATATGCTATAATCTCGCAAAAAACATTTAAAACTCTATCAAAGGAGAGAAAATGAACCTATACAATAGAGAAGTACAAAACGAGGCAAAGATATCGGTATCCAAACCCGAGTCTATAAAAAGAGTGGATAGTATAAGTTTTATCAAACAGACCTATCAGCTACTCGCCGCCAGCCTCATCGCCGCAGCTACAGGAGCATATATCGGTATGCAGATGGCTCCGACCATAGCCACATGGTACTGGGGATTGGTCATACTGGAATTTGCAGTGCTCATCGGACTCTTTTTCACCAAAGACAAACCTGGTGTAAATCTCATCATGCTTTTTGCCTTCACATTCCTCACAGGCCTTACTCTCACTCCCTTGCTTAGTGCCATTTTGGCCATGCCAGCAGGGGCAAGCATTTTGACCAATGCACTGCTACTTACTGCCGTTGCGGTAGGTGGGCTGAGTCTGTTCGCGATGAACACTACCAAAGACTTCACTTTCATGGGAAAATTTTTGATGATCGCTTTGATCATCATGATCGTCGCCGGTCTTATCAATATCTTCTTGGGCAGCCCTTTGCTGCAACTCATCCTCGCAGCTGCCGGTGCTCTTGTCTTTAGTGGATTTATCCTCTACGATACCCAAAATCTTTTAAAAGGAAATTTTGGCTCTCCCGTAGAGGCGGCTATCGCTCTTTATCTCGATATCTTGAACCTCTTTATCTCCATTTTGCAGCTTTTGGGATTTTGGGGCAATGAAGAGTGAGGAACCCAAACTCTACCGATTGATCGATGCCAATCTCAATCGGCTTCGAGAGGGGCTTCGCACCCTCGAAGATATCCAACGCTATATCTATGACAACGAAGTTTTGGCCAAACGGCTCAAAGAGCTTCGACACCTGGTACGATATACCGACAAAAATCTCTTGCTTTATAGAGATATAAAAAAAGATGTGCTCAAACAGACCACTCCAAGCGAGGCGGAGCGAAAAAGTGTAGAAGAGCTCATCATAGCCAATATCAAACGAGCCCAAGAGGCGGCACGGGTCTTGGAAGAGGCTTTCAAGCTTTTCGATCCAGCGATGGCGCAACGGTTCAAGCAGATCCGTTATGAGCTCTACGATATAGAAAAAGAGCTTTAATCTTCGAAAAACTCCTCACTGCTCTCATTGATATCAAAAGATGTGGTAGCGCTTTTGTTGGTCTCGAGCTCCTGAACCTCCACGATCCATCGTCCTTGCTCTCTTCCTGGCAAAAAGCGATAATCGTACACAGAGCCATAATATGGAGGGACTTGAAAGAGGCGAACACGATCATCTTGGCCATTGGGAGAGTGCCAAATGAAGCGTACCTGCACTCCATGGGCATTGTCGGAGCGATCGATAAAATATTTGCACAGGATCCTTTGCTCTTCTATTTGGCATATCACCTTATTAGCCAGCAACGCCAAAGGAAAAAGTAGCAGTATCACTCTTTTGACCATGCGAACACCACTTCAAATTCAAGATAGTTAAGAGGGTAATCTCGGATCAAAGTCCGAAGCTCTTTGATGGAAGCTCGCTTCCTACCCGAGCTCACCCCACTTTTTTTGATATAGTCAAACAGATCTTTTTTCTCCAAAAAAAAGAGCCTATACGCTCTTGTCTCCAAGTGTAGCATAAAATGGCGACAAAGTGTATCCACAATCTTTTCTTTTGAATATATAGGAGAGTCGATCCCCAACATTTGGTGGATCGTAGCGAAGGTGTTGGAGGTAAAAAGAGCGAAGGCCACGTTGGAAGAGATATTTGCGATAGTGGCCAAAGTACGATCCAAATCCTGGCTCCATTGCAATGCAGAAGATGAGATCACCAGATCGATCGGCTCTTTGGAAAAAAGCTTCAAACACCTCTGTTCATCGAAATTGCACAACCTTTTTTCCACCTTTTTACTTGGATGCAAACGAAGCATATTTGCAGACATATCCACTGCGATAAATCGCTCATACTCCCAATCGATCGCCCGATACACCTCCCCGCTCCCAGCTCCCAGATCCAAAATATGTTTTCCCCTTTTTTTGATTCCTTGCACCAGATGACGAGCCACCTTGGTCTGGATGATCTTGTAGCGCTGGTAGCTTTGGGCATTTTTGTCAAACTCATGGATATGTCTCACACTTTACCTCGTTTTCAATCTTTTTGGATATAATTGGGCTAAAATTTCGCAAAGGGCAAAGATGGTCAAGATCTTGTTTATCATGCAGATCGTTTTAGCTATCGTTTTGACGATCACAATTTTACTACAAAAAAGCTCCTCAATAGGACTTGGAGCCTATAGCGGCAGCAACGAATCTCTTTTTGGAGCCAAAGGACCCCAAGGCTTTTTGGCCAAAATCACCTTTTTTCTCATTTTCGTCTTCGTCATCAACACTATTTTGCTGGGCTATATCTACAACAAAGAGTACAACAAATCGGTGGTAGACAAAGTGCAAATCGAGCAAACACTCCCAGCTCCCCCACCAGTACCGGCACCTGCTACCTCAAATGCTCCGCAAGCACCTGAGGCGAAGTAGTCTTCTTCTACTTCTTTGGGGGCTATCTCTTTGGAGTGATGCCCATATTCTGGTCTACCATAGGTTTGACGATCCGAGGCATCCTACGACCAATACCTCCTTACGAGAGCTACGCAAAGAGTTTTCGTATCTCAAAGAGCACCACTACCGAGTCGTTCCGCTCTCTACACTCGTACAAGCTCTACAGACCCATCGTCCCATTCCAGATTCATGGGTGGTACTTACCATCGATGATGGATTTAAAAGTTTTTTAAAAGCTCTACCCCTTTTCGAAGAGTTTGGCTATCCCTTTACCATCTTTATCTCCACCAAACCGACCCAAAGGGGCTATCCAGATTTTTTGAGCTGGCAAGATCTCAAAAAGATCGCCCCTTTTGGCCAAATCGCTTTACACTCCCACGCTCATCCCCATCTTGTGGACCTAAGCGACGAACAGATACGAGCGGATACCCAAAAAGGGATCGAACTTTTCAAAAAAAATCTGGGCTTTCTCCCCACAGCCTACGCCTACCCCTATGGAGAGTATGACCAAAGGGTCAAAAGGATCATCGAAAGTTTTGGATTTGAAGCGATAGCCAACCAAAACATCGGAGCCATCGGTGCTACAAGCGATCCAAAGGATCTCGATCGCATCGCCATGGTCGGCCATGCCAATCTCTCTCAAGCTTTGCGCTATCGCCATCTCGATGCCCAATGGATAAAACCTACTGACTACCCTAAAGATGGGATACTACACGAAGTGAAAGTACGGATCCTTCCTCTTTATCACACAGCCTGGCTTTATGTGACGGATCATGGCTGGAAGAGGCTTCCTGTCAAAAAGGGTCTGGTGCACGCCAAACTCCACTATCCCCTTCGCAAACGGCGGGTGAGGGTGATAATAAAGGTAAAACATAGTAAAATTAATGCAAAAATCTTAGTAAGGAGTCGATATGGAGCTAAATGAAATATATGAGTTCGCAAAAGATCACATGCAAAAGAGTCTGGAGGTTTTGAAAAAAGATTTCAATACTTTGCGAACCGGCCGGGTCACTACTGCGGTGGTGGAAAATATCAAAGTGGACTACTATGGCGCTCCTACACCTCTCAACCAAGCGGCCAGCGTGGTAGCTTCCGATGCGACCACCATCGTCATCTCTCCATGGGACAAGTCTCTGCTGCCAGAGATCGAACGCGCGATCCAAGAGGCCAACATCGGCGTCAATCCCAACAACGACGGGGATCAGATCAAACTCTTTTTCCCTCCAATGACCATAGAGCAGCGTGAAGCAGAGGCCAAAAAGGCCAAACAGATGGGAGAAAAGGCCAAGATCGCCATCAGAAACGTACGGCGAGAGGCCAACGACAAGATAAAAAAGCTCTTCAAGGAAAAAGCGATCACCGAAGACGAGGAGAAAAGAGCTCTTGAAGAGGTACAAAAGATCACGGACGAATTTATCAAAAAGGTGGATCAGCTGGTCAAGGAGAAAGAGCAAGAGATTATGAAGGTGTAAAATGCTCGATATCGAAAAGATCTATAAAGAGAGTGGTGCTCTGCTGGAGGGGCACTTCTTACTCTCCAGCGGCAAGCACAGCCCAAACTACCTCCAAAGCGCCAAAGTACTCGAAAATCCAAAAAGAGCCGAAGAGCTGGCAAAGGAGTTGGCCAAACAGATTCAAGCCTCTGGCCTCCAGATCGATACCGTCTGCTCTCCGGCGATTGGCGGGTTGCTGGCTGGATATGAACTCGCCCGCGCTCTTGGAGTGCGTTTCATCTTTACTGAAAGAAAAGAGGGGCAGATGACTCTGCGCCGTGGGTTCGAAGTAAGACCTGGCGAGAAGGTACTCATCTGTGAAGATATCATCACCACAGGCGGCAGTGCCATGGAGGCTGCCAAGGAGATCCAAAAGCGAGGAGGTGAAGTGGTGGGATTCGCCGCTTTGGCCAATCGAGGAGTGTGCCAAAGAGTGGGTGCAAAGACCCCAAGCAAACCAGAGTGCAAACTCCCAGCCGACAAACCGCTTTTCGCTCTTGCCGATTTTTCCTTTCCTATCTACGAGCCTGCCGAGTGTCCCTTGTGCCAAGCGGGAAGCGAACCGATAAAACCAGGCAGTAGAGGCAACTGATGGCCAGATGGCGCCAGATCAAACAGGGCAAGGCCCCACTGCCTCAAGAGCCAAAAGAGGAACACAAGCCCGCTCCCATCGCCGATCGGCTCAAAGCCTTTTTGACCGATACCTTCATGATCACCATGCCAATCATCTATATCGTCATCTACCTGGTGATGGGAAGCCGTGAGGAGTTTCGAGATCATATGGCCCAGGGTTGGCTCTATATCCTCATCCCCCACTACCTTATCGTCACGCTTCTTTGGACATTCAAGGGGCAGACACCGGGGATGAAAGCCTATGACATCGCTATCGTGCGATGGTTCGACGAGACGAAAAGACCAAACTTCTTGCAATCGAGCATTCGCTATTTCGCTATGCCCATCTCCATCCTCTCGATCATTGGAGTCCTCATAGCCTTTTTCCGCTCCGATAGACAAACCCTGCACGATCTGGTATCACTGACAAAACTGATCCATGCCAAATAGCCTCTTTTGGCTCATCAGTGCCTTTTACTTCTGGTTTTTTTCTATCATCGGTATCTATGTGATCTACATGCCAAAAGTTTTGGAGCTAAATGGCTACTTGGCTTGGCAGATCGGTGTGATTTTTGCTCTGAGTCCTTTGATGCGTTTTGTCACTCCTTTTCTTTTTTTGCGCCACCTGCAGCTCACTCCCACTCTTTACCGTGCCGCCTTGATCGTAGGGATTGTAGCGGGAGGACTCTTTTTTGTGACTCTTCACAACTTCTGGCTCTTTATGATCCCAAATATTTTGCTGGGGATCTCTTTTGCTTTGAGCCTGCCCTTTGTGGAGACCATCGCACTGGCCACTATCGGCAAGGAGCGCTACGGCCGCAGCCGCCTTTTTGGATCCCTGGGCTTCATTCTCGTGGCATTGGTGCTGGCACGATGGATGGATGAACCAACGATTGCGCTATGGCTTTTGTTGGCTACTTTGACTATGACCGCTCTTCTTGGCTGGTTCATCCATGGCCAGCGGCATTTTGGCCAAAACGAAGGAGCCTTCGATCTTTTCAAAGAGTGGCGCCTGTGGGCCAATCTACTTTTGATGCAGATAAGTTTCGGCCCCTTTTACAACTTCTTTACCATCTACGAGAGCGAGAGGGGACTCGACTATACCACCATCAGCTATCTTTGGACTTTTGGCGTGATAGCGGAGATCGTGATGCTCTTTTTTCAAGCTCCTTTGCTTCGCAAAAATCTCCTTGGGATACTGCGCTTTTGTACCCTCGCTACCGCCTTTCGCTGGCTTTTGCTCTTTTTGTTCCCGACTTCACTGCCAATCCTCTTTTTCGCCCAAAGCCTTCACGCTCTTAGCTTCGCTCTGTACTACTCGGCGGCCATCAGCTATCTTTTTAGTTCTTATGCCAACAAAACGTTGGCGCAGCAGTTTTTTGGAGGGATCAGTTTTGGTCTTGGAGGGATGCTGGGTAGTCTCTTTGCCGGAATGGTCTATGGAGAGTATCTCTTTTTGTACGCAAGCCTCGTGGCGCTGGCGGCCTTTTTGGTCCTAAAACCAGCGCACCACTAATTTTTGTAGTGGGAGTCTTCGCTTTTTTGGAGCCTTTTTGGCACACTTGCCAAAGGCGATAAGCAGTGCCACCTCCTGCTTGCTGGTATCAAGACCCAAATAGCGCTCCAGCTTCTCTTTTTCAAACCCTTCGATAGGACAGCTGTCGATCCCATCTTCGCTCGCACCCGTCATCATGTTGGCCGCTGCGATATAACACTGCTTTTGGACCCAACATGAGATATCTTGTTTGGCCAAAAACTCTTTGTAGCGCTCGATATAGGCGGCGGTGGCCTCCTGGTTTAGTCCTCGCCTACCAAACATCGCCTCGATATACTCTGGGTCTTGGACCGCAGCCTTGTCGGCCAAAAGGATGACAAGATGGCTACATGTGGTGATCTGGGGCTGATTCCAACACAGTTGCCGCAAAGCCTCCTTATGCTTTTGATCCTCCACCACAACAAAACGCCACGGCTCCATCCCAAAGGAGCTGGGACTGAGCCTGCCATACTCCAAGATATTCTCCACCTGCTCTTTGCTCAACCGCCATTTCGGATCGAAAAGCTTGCAGGCATATCGGCCATTGATTGCTTCAAAACAGCTCATTGACGATAGATCCACTCTTTGATTCTTTGGATATCTTCAGCTACACTTTCGAAAAACTCTCGTATCTCTGGGACTATACCCTCTTGTGTCGCCACGAGGCGCATCTGAAGCAAAGCGAGCGTTTTGCCGCGTAGCTGCAAAAGCGTACTCACCTCATCACGTGAGAGAGGCTGATACTGCTCGAAATCCTCTCCTTCGAAAAATCTGGCTCTATGGACTCTGGCACCAAACTCGTCGTCCAATATCTTGAGCCCTCTCATTTTGTGTAGACTCTCTTGCAAAAAGGCTTTGAGATTCTTGATTTTTTGCAAGAGTGGCTCATGGCTTTGGATATACTCTTTGGCCTCTTCGTAGATCTGCTGAGCCAGCTGCAAATTTTTGGCCGCAGCGCTATTTAGGACGATCAAGTAGACAATCCAGCCCACGATCAAAGAAACCAATGCAGCGGCACCTATGCCTACCCATGCGGCCTGGGATGAGCTGCCCACGATCAAAGCCCCATAAAATCCAAAGGCCTGTTCTATGAACTTCATATCGATCATTTGAGGATCGATGGTGAGCTTTTGCATCACGGCACCCACGAGGCCAAGAGCCGCAAAGACAAAAATCGTTGCTATAAACCCCCAAAACTTCGCCGCAAAACTTCCGATCGTAGGTTCTTGGACAGTGTAAGGAGATGGAGGCGTGACGGGGGAGAGCTCCTCGCCTTCTACTTCCACCACAGGCTCTATCGCCACTTCGGGAAGGTTTTGTATTCCTTCCAGAGCCGTTTCCATATTTTGGAGCGAAGTTTGGAGCGCCTCTTTTTGGACCTGCACCTCCTCCAACGCCAGATTGTACTCTTCGATCTCTTTCGTCAGCTCTTGCTCGAACTCTTGGACCAGATTTTTTGCCTCTTGGATCAATTTGCGTGTTTGTGCCAGTTTTCCCATCGCCACTCCTTTATTTTTTCTGTTTGGCCATCCGCTTTCGCACATGGGGATCGAGGTAGCGCTTGCGTAGACGGATGCTTTTTGGTGTCACCTCCACCAGCTCATCCTCTTCGATCCATTCAAGTGCACGCTCAAGCGTCATCTTGCGTGGAGGTGTGAGCTTGATCGCATCGTCACTCCCGCTTGCTCGTACGTTGGTGAGGTTTTTGCCTTTGATGGGGTTGACCTCCAGATCGTTTGGCCGGCTATGCTCGCCGATGATCATCCCCACATACACCTCGGTCCCGGGCTCGATGAAGAGCACTCCTCTTTCTTGAAGATTGAAAAGCGCGTATGCCAAAGCCTTACCGCTCTCCATCGAAATAAGTGCCCCGTTTTTGCGATGCTCCACCTCTCCTACAAAGGGCCTGAAATCGAGGAAAGAGTGGTTCATCACCCCCTCGCCTTTGGTATCGGTCAAAAATTCGCTACGAAATCCAATAAGCCCACGAGCCGGGATCTCGAACTCGATCCTCACCGATCCCTCCTCCATCGGTGTCATGGAGCTCATCACCGCCTTGCGTCTACCGAGCTTGTCGATGACCGTACCGCTGAAATCTTCCGGCACATCCACTACCAGTAGCTCGAAAGGCTCCAAGCGTACACCGTTTTCTTCTTTGATAATCACTTCAGGCCTTGAGAGACTAAACTCATACCCTTCCCTTCTCATATTTTCGGCCAGGATCGTGATCTGCAACTCTCCTCGGCCACTCACTTTGAAGCGCCCTTCCCCCACCTCTTCCACTTTCATAGCGATATTGGTCTGCATCTCTTTGAGGAGTCGTTCTTTGAGTTTGTTGGAGGTGACGAATTTACCCTCAAGGCCTGCAAGAGGAGAGTCGTTGACGCTGAAGTAGACGCTGAGTGTGGGCTCTTCGATATGCAAAGGATCGAGAGGCACGGGATGTTCCGGATCCACCAAACTATCCCCTACATCAATATCCTCAAATCCAGCGATCGCTACGATATCGCCAGCTTCCGCTTCGTCGATCTCGAGACGATTCAAACCCAAAAAGCCGATGAGCTTGGTGATTCGTCCCTTTTTCTCCTCTCCATCGGCCTTGACCAGCAGCAGCTCATCCCCTCGTGTAACTCGACCGTTGAAAATCCTGGCGATCCCGATACGTCCCACATAGTTATCGTAGTCCAGCGTAAAGACCTGCACTTGCGTGGGACTATCCGCACTCCCTTTAGGAGCGGGGACATGTTCGATAATCGCTTCAAAAAGGGGGGTGAGGTCTTTGTTTTCATCCTCGAGGTTCCACTTGGCATAGCCATCCCTTGCCGCAGCGTAGAGAATGGGAAAATCGAGCTGGTCTTCGCTGGCGTCCATCGCCACGAACAGATCGAAGATCTCGTCTACCACCCGCTCCGGATCGGCCGCTGGCTTGTCGATCTTGTTGATCACGACGATGGGTTTGAGCCCAAGGCTGATAGCCTTTTTGACCACGAATTTGGTCTGGGGCATGACACCTTCTTGGGCATCTACCAATAAAAGCACCCCATCCACCATCTTGAGCACTCGCTCCACCTCGCCACCAAAATCGGCGTGGCCTGGAGTGTCTATGATGTTGATCTTGAAGTCGTTGTAGCGGATCGCCGTATTTTTGGATAGGATCGTGATCCCTCGCTCTCGCTCCAAATCGTTGCTGTCCATGGCACGCTCGGCCAGCTCTTTATGGGCTTCGATGGTACCGGACTGCTTGAGCAGCTCATCCACCAGTGTGGTCTTGCCGTGGTCGACGTGGGCGATTACGGCGATATTTCGAATTTTTTGCATCCATTTCCTCTTTTAATCGTAAATTTATCTTATTTTACTACTATTTTGCCAAATTTGGGATTAAAGGCCACAAATGATCAAAAACCTCATCTTCGATATGGATGGTACTCTCATAGATAGCTCCGCAATTATCGCCAACTCCATCAACTACGTACGCTCCAAACTGGGACTACCGCCTATGCAGAGCCATCTTATCCTGGAAGCCGTCAACGACACCTCCATCCATCGCCCCAAATTTTTCTACGGCGTAGAGGAGTATGCGCCACAGCATGTGGAGTGGTTTCGGGAATACTACGCAGCCAATCACCACACTCAGACGGTGCTCTATACCGGCATTCGCGAGCTTTTGGAGGAGGTGCGCCTCCATTTTGGATTGGCTTTGGCCACCAACGCCTACCGCGAGAGTGCCGAGCTGATCCTACAGCACTTAGGGATCGAACACTTCTTCGATATCATCGTCTGTGGCGACGAAGTAGCGCACCCCAAGCCGGCACCCGATATGATCGAAAAGATCATCTCCTTTTTTGGCTGCGAAAAAAGCGAAATCCTCCTCATCGGTGACGGCAAGACCGACGAAGAGGCGGCCAAAAACGCTGGTATCGGTTTTATCAAAGTCAATTGGGGATGGCAGCGCTACGAAGATGCTATCGAGAGTGTGGAGGAGCTGCAAGAAACACTCTTGCAACTGCGCAATCTATAATGTAATCCCATACAGCTCGTGATAGAGCCTCATAGCGTAGCGATCGCTCATGCCGGCGATGAAATCTGCCGCCACTCGGTAGGCAGGCTCTTTTGTTGTTCGCTGGTAGTATTCGTCTGGCATGAGGCGTGGATCTTCAGTGAGGGCCGTAAAGAGCCCCTTGATACACTGCTTGCCCGCATGCATCTTGCGCAAAATCTGTGGGTGACGGTAGAGCTTGACAAAGAGGATCTTTTTGAGCTCCTTTATATGGGTAGCGAGCTCTTTGTCGTAGTGTATCGGCAGCGGCTCCTCGGCCGGAATCGCAGCGCAGAGCACCTCGTCACTTCGTGGGATAGTAGGTCTGGAATCTTCGATGAGAGATATCACCATCTTGGCGATGAGCAGCGAGGTGAAACGGTAGCGAAAGAGTTTGTCACCTCTTTTATACCCCTCCTCTTCACACTTTCGCATCACCTCCCCTACCAGTTCATTCGCTTCGATCGCATCGAAACTTATGAGTCCATATTTGATCCCATCGTCGATATCGGCGCTGATATAGGCGATCTCGTCTGCTTTGTCCACGATCATGGCCTCCAGGCTTGGATGGCGATCCAGCTTGAAAACCTCATCGTACCAAGGACCCAAAAAGGGCTTTTTATAGGGATAGGAGTGCTTGAGGATCCCCTCTAAGGTAGCGAAGGTGAGATTGAGCCCATCGAAATCTTTGTAGCGTTTCTCCAACTTCGTCACCACCCTAAAAGACTGGAAATTGTGCTCGAAGCCGTTTTGGCTATACCCATCTTTGATGAGGCGATCGAGCTCGTCGCCTCCCACATGACCAAAAGGGGTGTGGCCAAGATCATGAGCCAAGGCGATCGCCTCAGCCAGTGGCTCACTAAGCCCCAGTTCTCTGGCGATGGTACGTGAAATCTGTGCCACTTCCAGTGAGTGTGTGAGGCGCGTACGAAAGTAGTCCCCTACATAATTGATGAAGACCTGAGTTTTGTACTCGAGACGGCGAAAAGAGGAGGAGTGGATGATGCGATCGCGGTCACGATAAAAAGAGGAGCGAAAATCTTCGATACTTGGGTAAAATCTATCGGTGCACTTCATCGCTGGCGAAGCTTTCGTAGTTTTTTGCATACTTTGGCAAAATCGATGGTGATGGGGCACTCTCCTTTAAGCTCGGCAGTCTCTTCTATGAAGTCTCCCACTTTGTCATATTTGCCATCTTCAAGTCGAAAAATCCTCGCTTTGCACTCTTTTGGGTACATAAGAACGTAATACTCCACCTTCTCCTCTTCATATAGCGCAAATTTGACCCGCTCATCTTTATAGGCACTCGAAGGGGAGACTATCTCGACGATAAGGTAGGGAGGTTTTTGTATGAACTCTTCGAGCCTACCGCATACCACGCTGATATCGGGACGCACCACCGTTTCACTATCGACGATCCAATCCTCTTCCACTACCACATAGCACTCATCGCACTTTTCCAAAGAGGTGGACAGCTCCCTTGCTATTTCAACCATAAGTATCTGGTGCTCACTCACAGGACTGGGCGCCATGGCTATAGGGATACCGTCGATAAGCTCCCAATCCCCCTCCCACTGCTTGTAGTCTTCATAGGTGTACCGAGGAATGTATCTGGCCGTCATGGAGTACCTTTTGCTATAATAGGGCTACCATAGATTATACCAAAAGGCTTGTCATGAAGGTGACGCTCTTGCACCACACACCCTTGCCCGTAGCGGCCCACGCCATCAGAACATGCTGGCAAAGTTTCGACAAAAGCGATGGGGGCGGTCCCAAAGACCAAGAACTGATCGATCGTGTGGGCAACAAATACAAACACGCCTCTACCCTCGAACATCTCGTCTACACCTTCTATATCCAAGGCATCAGCCGAGCCCTTTTGCAGGAGCTGGCACGTCATCGTATGGCAAGCCTCAGTGTCAAGAGTACACGCTACACACTCAAAGAGCTTAAAAAGGCCGAGCCTTTTGCTGAAGATGATTTTGAAGGAGCGAGCCAATACATCGTGCTAACAGGCAATGAGATGGTGGATCGTGCCAGTATCAAGGCCCTCAACGAGCTGCAAAAGGTACTACAAAGTGGAATCTCCAACGATTTGGCCAAATACTGCTTACCCGAATGCTACAAAACCGAACTCACCTGGACCATTAACGCCCGATCACTCCAAAACTTTCTGGCCCTTCGTAGCTCCAAATCGGCTCTTTGGGAGATACGAAAACTCTCCTACGCCATCTACGAAGCCCTTCCCCAAGACCACAAATACCTTTTTGAGCCCTACATCAACCACGAAGGCGAAGACGCTGGGCATGAGTGATGGCCACGGCCATCGCATCACTGATATCCAGAGGTCTGATCTGCTTTTTTATCCCAAGTAGCCGCTTGACCATGAAAGCCACCTGCTCCTTGGCCGCTTTGCCGTTGCCGGTTAGTGCCTTTTTGACCTGCAAAGGAGTGTATTCGGCAAAATTGCCATGAAGCTGGATGATACGAAGAGCCAAAGCCCCTCGAAACTGGGCCAGTTTCAAAACGGTCTGGGGATTGTAGGCATAGAAGATATCCTCCATCGCCACCTCATCGATGAGAAAACTTTCAAAAACCATATCCATCCCCTCGATCATTTGAGAGAGTTGGTACTGAAAATCTCCCGGCTTGATTTTCACAAGTCCCGCCTCAAGTAGCCTCATTTGTGAATTTTGCAACTCGATGATCGCATACCCCAGATTTCGGCTTCCTGGATCGATACCCAAAATATTCACTTCTTTCCTTTGTTTTTCCACACAGTGTGAATTTTTCGAAAGTCCCGAAATATCGGGACTTTAAGCCACTTTTAAAGTTAATTGTTCACATAATATTCACACGGTGAACAACTGCTCTTTCGCCCTATTTTAGCTAAAGTTGCGACTTTTTTAGCTAAAATGACAACAGTTTTTCACATCACGATTTTCACATATTCACAAAGGAGTACCGTGCTGGGCGAGAAGATACTACAGATGCTACAAGAAGAGATACCAAAAGCGGAGTATGAGCGCTACATCAAAAATCTCGCCTATGACGAAGAGAGTTCCAAAGCCGACGAAGCGGTCTACGTAGCACCCAATCTCTTCATCGCCAACTGGGTCAAGACCAAATATCGCCACAAAATCGCCCAGCTTTTCAAGCTCCAAACAGGGATAGAGACCTCCGTCAAGATCCTCACCAAAAAAGGATTCGTACAAAAAAGCACACCAAAAGAGGCCAAAGCCGAGGTGCCTTCCAGCACAAGCACCAAAATCAACCCCACCTACACTTTCGAAAACTTCGTGGTGGGCAGCTCCAACCAGTTTGCATACACCGCCTCCTTGAGCGTGGCGGAAAATCCCGGTAAAGCCTACAATCCCCTTTTTATCTATGGAGGTGTGGGGCTTGGCAAAACCCACCTTTTGCATGCCATCGGCAACTTCAACATCAAAAAGAACAAAACGGTCATCTACGCCACCATCGAGCAATTTCTCAACGACTTTACCTACCATCTGCGAAACGAAACTTTGGAGCGTTTTCGTGAAAAGTACCGCCAATGCGATATCTTGCTCATCGATGACGTGCAGTTTTTAAGCGGCAAGGAGCGCACTCAAGAGGAGTTTTTCCATACATTCAACGAGCTACACAACGACAACAAACAGATCGTCCTCACCAGCGACCAGCACCCCAAAAAGATCGCGGGCCTCGAAGAGCGGCTCAAGAGCCGCTTCGAGTGGGGGCTCATCGCGGACATCCAACCACCGGAACTGGAGACCAAGATCGCCATCATCAAGAAAAAGTGCGAACTTGATGGCATACATCTCGATGATGAGATCGTCAACTACATCGCCGCCAATATGGACAGCAACATCCGTGAAATAGAAGGGGTGATCCTCAAACTCAACGCCTACTCCTCCCTCGTGGGCCAGCGGATCGATCTGAGTTTGGCCAAAAACGTCCTTTCGGAGATGCAAAAGGAGCAGCAAAAGAATATCTCTCTCAAAGATATCGTCGATGTGGTATCGGCGGAGCTCAACATCAAACCCAGTGAAATCAAAAGCAAATCGAGAAACCGCCAGATCGTCAACGCCAGACGGATGGTGATCTATCTGGCCCGCACCCTCACTCCAAACTCCATGCCAGCTCTGGCTCAATTTTTTGGTATGAAAGATCACACTTCTGTTAGCCACGCCATGAAAAAGGTCAAGGAGATGATCGAAAAAGATGCCGACTTCAAACTCCAAATCGATGAACTCGCCCACAAAATCAAAAACTTAGGAAGTGAACAAAAGTGAACAACCAGACTCTCGTTTTGGATGAAAAAAGTCCCAAATTCTCCACACGCCACCACTTTTTCACAAAATCACCCCAAACTACTACTCCCATTGAACATTTTTAAATAAAATAAAGGGAAGTTTAACGAAGCAAAATATAAAATAGTACAAAATTCCAACACTTTGGAGAGCAGATGAAACTACAGATACAAAAAGGCTTACTCGAACAGGTTCTTTCACAAATGCAACCCTTCTTGGAAAAAAAGGATATCAGTCAGATCACCTCCCATGTCTATCTGGAGGCGACTACCCATCTCATTCTCAAAGCCACAGACTACGAAACAGGCCTAAAAACCACTATAGAAGAGCTTCAGATCATCACACCTGGCAAAGCTACCGCCAATGGAAAAAAGCTTTTGGATATCGTAAGAATATTGAAAGAGGATCTGGTCACACTCCAAACAAAAGATGGATCCTTGCATATCCATCAAGGACACTCCAAATTCAAGCTTCCCATGTTCGATCCCGAGGAGTATCCAAGCTTCCCCTCTATCGATGGATTGCCACAGATCGACATTCCCTCTACCGCCTTTATCTCTTCACTCAAAAAGATCTCTCCAGTGATCGATACCAACAACCCCAAATTCGAACTCAACGGCGCTTTGATCGATATTAGACCAACCCACATAAACTTCGTCGCCACGGACACGAGAAGGCTCGCTCTTGTCAAGCTCGATCAACCTATGAAAGAGACCTTCAATCTCATCATCCCCAAAAAGGCGATCATGGAGATCCAAAAACTCTTTTTGGAAGATATCTCTATGTTCTACGACCAAACCCATCTCATCATCAAAAGCGGGGGGTACTTCTTCTTCACCAAGCTGATCAATGGAAAATTTCCAGATTACGAACGGATCTTGCCTAAAGAGCTTCGCTATGTGTTAAAGCTGCCAAAAGATCAAATGATCGAAGCTATCAAACAGATCACCATCGTCTCCAACGAGATCAAACTCTCCTTCTATCCAGACAAGATTCTTTTCAAAAGCCTCAGCGAAGAGAACATCGAAGCTCAAACAGAGCTCGAGATCGCTACACCTTTTGAGAGTGAATTCGTGATGGCCGTCAATAGTCGATATATCCTCGACTTTTTGGCCAACACCGAAACGGACGAGTTCGAGATGGGGATCAACGATGCGGAGCTCCCTTTTGAGCTCAAAGAGAATAACTTTATCACCATCGTGATGCCTATCGTCATTTAGGATATAATTCGAGCAAAAAAGAGGAGAGATGGAAAAAAAGTACAGTGCCGAAATGATCAAGGTCCTCAAGGGCCTCGAAGCAGTACGTAAACGTCCTGGAATGTATATCGGCGATACCAGCGTCAAAGGGCTGCACCACCTCATCTACGAAGTTGTGGACAACGCCATCGACGAAGCGATGGCCGGGTATTGCGACAAGATCGAGGTAGTACTCACCAAAGAAGGAAGTGCCAGAATCAGCGACAACGGTCGAGGAATTCCCGTCGATATCCACCCCACCGAAAAGATCCCAGCGGCCACCGTGGTACTGACGGTCTTGCACGCTGGGGGCAAATTTGGTGGAGAGAGTGCTTATAAGGTGAGTGGTGGGCTCCATGGCGTGGGTGTAAGCGTAGTCAACGCCCTATCCAAAAAGCTCATCATGACCATCAAGCGTGAGGGCAAGATCTGGCGCCAGGAGTTCGAGCGAGGAGTCCCCATCACGGATCTGGTGGTGATCGGAGAGACCAATCGTACGGGCACCACCATCGAGTTTTGGCCAGACGACGAGATCTTCGAGACGACAGAGTTTCGCTACGACATTTTGGCCAAACGGTTCAAAGAGCTGGCCTATCTCAATCCAAACATCACCATCGTCTTTAAAGATGAACGTATCGGCAAGAAAGAGGTCTACCATTTCGAAGGTGGACTTCGGCAATTTGTAGAGGATCTCAATACCAAAGAGCCCATCACCAAACCGATCGAGATCCACGACAAGGTCGAAGATGTGGAGGTGGATATCGCACTGCTCTACAACACAGGATACGATGAGAAGGTGCTTAGCTTCGTCAACAATATCCGAACTCCCGAGGGAGGAACCCACGAGAGTGGATTTCGAGCCGGACTTACCCGCGCTATCTCCAACTACATCGCCCAAAACGCTTCGGCCAAAGAGAAAAATGTCAAAATCACCGGTGAGGATGTACGAGAGGGACTCGTGGCGGTGGTGAGCGTCAAGGTCCCAGAGCCACAATTTGAAGGTCAGACCAAAGGGAAGCTTGGCTCATCTTATGTGCGACCCATCGTCCAAAAGCTCACATACGATCGCCTCACCAAATATTTCGAAGAGAACCCCATAGACGCCAAAGCGATCATGCAAAAGGTATTGGCGGCTGCACGTGGAAGAGAGGCTGCCAAAAAAGCCAGAGAGCTGGTGCGGCGAAAAGATAGTATGAGTGTTGGGACCTTACCTGGAAAACTCGCCGATTGCCAGAGCAAAGATCCTGCTATCAGCGAGCTTTTTTTGGTGGAGGGTGACAGTGCGGGAGGAAGTGCCAAGCAAGGGCGCGATCGAGTCTTTCAAGCGATTTTGCCCCTTAAGGGAAAGATCCTCAACGTAGAAAAAGCGAGACTCGATAAAATCCTCAAATCCGAAGAGATCAAAAACATCATCACAGCTCTTGGATGCGGGATCGGCGAGGAGTTTGATGAGAGCCGGCTTCGCTACCACAAGATCATCATCATGACCGACGCCGATGTGGATGGGAGCCATATCCAGACTCTGCTTCTTACCTTTTTCTTTCGCTTTTTGTTCCCTGTGGTGCAGAAGGGATACCTCTATATGGCTCAGCCGCCTCTGTATCGATACAAAAAGGGCAAAAAAGAGGTCTATCTCAAAGACGACGCCGAGCTCAACCGCTTCTTGATTGAAAATGGAGTGGATGTACTGCTCCAAGAGGTCAATCTGGGACGCTACGATCTGATCGACTTTTTGAAGCTGGTGGCCCACTATCGCATGGTGCTCAAAGATCTTGAAAAGCGCTACTCCTTGATCGAGGTGGTACGCTATCTGGCAGAAAACAGAGATCTGGCCGCACTGGACAATTTCGAGCTTTTCAAAAAAATCGAGGAGTTTTTGAGTGGTAAGGGCTACAATATTCTCAACAAGCATATCGACGAGCAAAAGATCCATCTCTATGTCCAGACCGACGAGGGGCTCGAAGAGATCGTCATAGATGACGAGCTTTTTACCAATCCCTACTATGTGGAGGCTGTCTACATCTACGAAAAGATCGAGGAGCGGATCCCCGAAGAGCTCAAAGACAAAGATCTGATGGAGGTGCTGCAGCGTGTGGAGACGAGTGCCAAAAAAGGGGCCTACATCCAGCGCTACAAAGGGCTTGGAGAGATGAATCCAGAGCAGCTTTGGGAGACTACTATGGATCCAGAAAACAGGCGACTACTGAGGGTGACGGTAGAAAACGCCGAGCATGCCAGCGAGATTTTCAATCTCTTTATGGGCGATGAGGTGGAGCCGAGGAAAAAGTACATCGAAGAGCATGCCAAAGATGTGAAGCATCTGGATGTGTAAGTGTACGCTCTAAAAGAGGATAGGAAGAAGAAGTTCTATCTTGCGTTGCGGGTCTCTTTGCCCGTGATCATCCTCACAGGGCTCCTCGCTTTTGTGGTTTTCGAGGAGAGGCGCTCCTTTTGGTACGATCTTTTTATCCTATTAGCCGGGATTTTCGCCTCGGTCTACTTCATATTTTTCATGATCTTTTCGGAGCTTAGAGAAAAGATCATCGACGAGACCACCTCCACCTTCAATAGAAAATATCTCACCAAATTTTTGCAGCGATATATCAAGCCTGGTAAAAGTGTGCTGGTGCTTATCTCTTTGGACAACATCAAAGAGATCAACGAGCGCTACGGGATCGAAAACGGTGACAGGGTACTCAAAGATTTCGCCAAGCTGCTCGATCGCTTCTTTTCCAAACATTTTGGCCAAGTTCCTATCGGAAGGCTGCAGGCAGGAGATTTTGTCCTGGTCATCGACGATGAGGAAGAGAAGGTAAAAGAGGCGCTGGAGCGTTTCATGAAGGAGTACGACAACGCCTTTTTGAACAATATCGAGATCAAACTCTTCGCCTCCTATCTCAAAGTCCCCTCCAAAATAGAGAGCTTGCAATCCTTGTTCGATCAGCTCTACGAGGAGATCTACTACTGCAAGGGAAAATGCAAAACCAGATCCAAACAGAGCGAGATTTATAAAAAAAGAAGGGAAAACTCCAAAGAGTTCGAAGGAGAGATCGCCCAAAGCATCAAGGAGCGGCGTTTATCTTTGCTTTTTCAGCCCACTCTCAATCTTCACACCCGCCGCTTCGATCTGGTGGAGATTTTGGTCAAGCTTTTCGACAGCGAGGGCAACCTCATCCACCCCAGCCAGTTCGTACCGGTGGTGAACCGTTTGGGTCTGGAGAACGAGTTCGATCTGGCGCTCACCGAAGAGCTGCTCTCTCAAATACAAAGGGAGGAGCTTCCTCTCTCGATCCTGTATAGTTTCAATCTCTCTCCTTTCTCTGTGAGAAACCGCCGTTTCACCCAAAATTTTTTCGCCCTGTTCGAGAGATTTGCCATCTCACCACGCCATATGGTCATAGAGCTTTTCGAGATGGGGATATACAAAGATGTGGGCTACTACAAAAAGGTACTCGATATCTACAAAGAGCGAGGATTTCATCTCGCTTTCGACAATTTTGGCTCTTGTAACGCTTCAGTGGAGTATATCAAGAGTATAGAAGTCGATTTCATCCATTTCGACAAATTTTTTACCAAAAATTTGGACAATCCAAGATACAGGGCTCTTTTGGCTCACTGGATCGAGCTTTTTGGAAATCTTGGTATCAAGAGTGTGGTAAAATTTATCGACAAAGAGGAGATGGTTCCAGCCATCGAAAGTATGGGGGCGGACTATATCCAAGGGTACGCCATCGCCAAGCCGATGGATGTAAAAGGTTTCAAAAGTTTTATAGGAGAACAGCATGCGATACGGTGAAAAAGAGATCAAGAGTTTCGATCCCGATAAGGATTTGGAGGTTTGGCCAAACAAGCACAAAAAAGAGTATCTGATCAAGATCACTCTACCAGAATTTAGCTGTCTTTGTCCACGAAGCGGCTATCCAGACTACGCCACGATCTATTTGGAGTATGTGCCCGATAAGTATGTGGTGGAGCTTAAGGCTTTGAAGCTCTACATTAACTCCTTTCGAGATCGCTACATCTCCCACGAAGATAGCGCCAACGAGATCTTCGATACCCTGTATGAAAAGCTCGAGCCAAAATCGATGAAGCTGGTGGCCGATTTCAATCCACGAGGCAACGTCCATACGGTGATCGAGATCGATAGCGAAAAATTGGAGAAGAGCAGATGAGAGAGGTATGGATAGCCGTGGCGCTGCTTTTGGTAGCCTTTTTTAGTGGATGTGCTCCAAAAGGGTATACCCAAGCCGATCTTGGGAAGGTTTTGGTACCTTACGAGGGGGTGGTGGTCTCCGCCAGAGCCGTGGAAGTAGAAGATAGTGGAGCTGGAGCGATCCTTGGTGGTATCATCGGGGCGGTAGTGGGCCATCAGGTAGGTGGTGGAAGCGGCAGAGACGTGGCCACGGTGGCCGGTGCCATCACAGGAGCGGTGATTGGCGACAAACTGGCTCATGCAAATGCGCAAGAGCTCATCATAAAGCTGGATAATGGACGAAAGATCGCTACGGTAGTTGCCGTCGATCCCAAGCGCCCCTTCTGGTTTCGCCCCGGTGATCGGGTGCGTCTGTATCTGCAAGATGATCGTGTGGTACGGATAGAGCCTCTGTTTTTGAGGGATGAGTGATGGTGGATATCTTGATAGTGGGCAGCGGTGGAGCCGGCTTGGTGGCCGCCTTGGAAGCGGCGAGGCTTGGCAAGAGTGTAGAGGTGCTTACCAAGCACTACCCTACCCAGTCTCAGACCTCCATGGCCCAAGGAGGGATCAACGCAGCCTTGTATCCACCAGACTCCATCCAAAAGCATATCGAAGATACTCTCAAAGCGGGAGCCGGACTGGCAGAAGAGCCAATCGTCCAGGAGGTGTGCCGCGAAGCACCTGAAGCCATCGAGTGGCTCGATAGTATCGGGATGCCCTTTAGTCGCGAGGGCACTTCGATCGCCCAGCGCCGGCTTGGGGGTGCCAGCCATCCACGAGCCTGTTACGCCCAGGACTATACGGGTCTCAAGCTCTTGCACACGCTTTATGACAACGCTATAAAGATGGGAGTGCGGTTTCGCTCCCGTACCTTTTTGCTCAACATCATCCAAGAAGATGGGATCTGCAAAGGTGTCACTATCCTCGATACAGCGAGTGGTAAAGTGGAGCAGATTTTGGCCAAATCGGTGATTTTGGCAACTGGAGGATATGCCAAGATCTATGGGGATCTTAGTACCAACGGACATGGCAGCTTCGGCGAGGGGGTGGCCGCTGCGATGCGAGCGGGAGCGAAGCTGAGCGATTTGGAGTTCGTGCAGTTTCACCCCACCGCTTTGAAAAGCAGCTCCATCCTCATCAGCGAAGCGGCCAGAGGAGCGGGGGCTCGCCTCATCGACCAAGATGGCCAGGAGATCGGTGGGGAGCTGTGGACCAGAGATAGGCTCAGTCGAGCCATTTTCGAGGCGATGGAGGAAGGTAGGGAGATCTTTTTGGATATGCGCCATCTGGGAGAGGAGTTCATCGAAAAGAATCTCCCCCAAGAGCGAAAACTGGCTCTTTTGTACGAGGGGATCGACCCACTCCAAAAGCCTCTGCCCATCCGACCCGCGGCCCACTACACTATGGGTGGGATCGATGTGGACGAGGGTATGCAAAGCAGCGTCAAAGGGCTTTTTGCCGTAGGAGAGTGTGCCAACGCCAAACTCCATGGGGCCAACCGCCTTGGAGGCAACTCTTTGCTGGAGCTTGTGGTCTTGGGCAAAAAAGCGGCCCAAGAAGCTGCCAAAATCGAGGAAGAACCAGAGGATAGACTCTACGAGCGTACCCAGATCGATGCCAACTTCATCAAAGCGGTCTTTACTCTTCCAAATCAGATCGATTTTTGGGAGCGTCAGGAGTTTTTGAGTAGGGTCTTATACCACAACTGCGGGATCGTGCGAGAGGAGATGCGCCTCAAAGGGGTGCTGAGCGTCGTGCGTCAGCACCAAAAGGAGCTGGCTTTCATGGGTTTGCGGGATAAAAGTCCCGTGATGAACAAAGAGCTGGTGAGCTTTTTGGAGTATGGCAATATCGTGGAGCTGGCCGAAGCTTTGCTCGTAGGGGCTATCCAGCGCACCGAGAGCAGAGGTGCCCACTTTCGATCGGACTTCCCACAAAAAGATGACGAGAAGTTTTTGGCCCATACTCTGATATGGAAAGAAGATGGGGTGCTCTGCGCCGATTTCGTGCCTGTTAGAAGTGCCAAAAAAGGGCCAGAACCATCAAGCTGATATTGAGCGTCACGGCCGCTATCGGCACCCACGAAGGGACCTGGTAGATAGAAGGAGGAGCCGGCTTTTTTCGCTTGATGAGAAGAAGGGAGAGATCCACGCCGCTAAAGAGGATCAAGATCCCGTAACTGGTCAGCTGCGCCAGTGTGAGCAGATCGAGCCAGAGTGTGAGCAAGAAGATAAGAGCGGCTCCTATCAACGTGGCACTCCAAGGAGTTTTGGTCATAGGATGGAGTTTGGCCAAAAAGGAAGGAAACCACCCCTCTTTGGCACCGGCGTAGATGAGTCTGGAGACCATGATGAGCTGCACCAAAGTACCGTTGAGGATAGAAAAGAGGGCGATGATATTGAGCAGATAGTCTTGGTGTGCTATTCTTTGATACAACGTGGCCAACACCTCGTCGCTTTGGGCCAGCTGCTGAGGTGGGATGAGAGTCACAGCCACGAAAGCCACTCCCACATACAAAATTGTCACGATCGCGAGGGTCCAAAAGATTGCGAGGGGGATGCTCCTTCTTGGATCTTTTGTCTCATCACTCAGTTTCGTGATATCTTCGAATCCTATATAGGCGTAGATGGCCAAAAAACTCCCCATAAGCACCATCTCCACCTCTTTTGGATCGGCTTTTGGGATATAGCGGCCAAGATCGAGATGGGCAAAATCGATCTGAGGTAGACCATACCACAAGATGAGGCCAAGGCCCAAGATCTCCATGAACGTGAAGATGGCATTGAAAAAGAGGGACTCCTTGATCCCCCACAATGCGATGAGAACCAAAAGTGTCAGGGTGGCCAAAGAGCTGCCCACCGCTCCGATATCGATGAGAGGTCGAAGATAGCCATAGACCCCGCTTACGAGTGCAGCCGAAGAGAGAAGCGCTCCGACGATGATGAACAGGGCGCTCAGCTGAGGGATCAAAGGCAGGGCCAACCCCTCTTGAAGATAGATCGCCTCGGCTGCCGAGTGCGGATATCTCGCGCTCAATTCCGCATAGCACAAGGCGGTGAGCAGTATGGCCAAGGAGGCGAGTAGAAAGGCTATGGGGGTATAGTAGCCACTGATCTGGGCAATTTTTCCTAAAAGGATATAGATACCGGCACCCACGACGTTGCCGACTCCATAGAAGATGAGATACAAAAGTCCGATTTGGCGAGGAAGTCGGTTTCTCTCCATCTTGTGTCCATCACTTAAATTTATTTAAATCAAATTGATTGTATCATAGTAAAAATCATTTGGAAAAGGTGTGATGAAGATAAAGATCAAGCGATTCCATCCCCACTTCGAGCCTCCCACCATCGACATGGAGTATGAGATAGCAGAGGCGACTACGCTGCTCGAAGCGCTGTTGCAGATAAAAAAGAGAGACCGCACTCTCGTTTTCGACTATATGTGTCGAAGTGGAGTGTGTGGTAGCTGTGCGGTACGAGTGGATGGCAAGGAGGTACTATCTTGTA
>JALWZJ010000036.1 GCA_027002625.1 Campylobacterales bacterium | reverse complement strand
CCAGACGATAGGATCGATTACGGAGTAATCGATGAATCCTCCAGACAAGAGCTACCCTTCTTATCGAAGATTATATAGATAAAAGAGCAGCTCCCACCTCAGCAGCTCCCCGTCGTAATAGACATCTCTGTACTCGAAAGGAAGCAGACTCACCACATACCCTTCGCCATATTTCATCAACGTCACCAAAGGCCGCCCTTTGGTATCCACCACCAAAGATTTGGCCAAAACGACGAAATTGTTTTGTAGATAGTTGCGTATGTCGATCTTGAGGCGTTTGATATCTTTGAAAAGCGATCTATTGCTATCCACTACGAAGCTTTCCGTGGTAGGTACGTAGTTGATAGGATCGAGGTCGCGGCTGGCAAAAAGATAGGATCTAATAGGATGGCCCCAAAACCTCACACCTTGCAGGCTCTGGCGTATGAGACGGTTGATCTTGGCGGTGGCGATCTCTCCACGCTTGTTGAAGATATCGTACTTGGTTGAGTATGTGCCGCTCTCCACCCACAATATCCCCCCACCCTTCACCCACTGCTTCAAGATATCTTGTTCTTGTTTGGAGATGTTGTAGGAGTAGCACAGATCCTCCAAAAGATCGCTCGAGACCTTTTTGAAATCCCGTATCCACACAGGTGAGATATAGATAAAGTCGATACTTTTGGGCTCTTTTTGCAATCTCCAAAAATCGACCTTTTGGATAGGCCTGGCGGTATAGACGAAATGGAGGTTGTCGTAAAACTTGTCGCTGAACTTCCCCCTCACATCGTACTCGCCCGATACGAAAGGGAACTCTTGGAAGATGTTTTTGCTCTTCTCTTGCGCTATGGGGGTTGAGACGGTGGTGGTGACGATCTGGATCTTTTCCGCTTTTTGGATCTGAGTGTCCAAATCGGTGTGCGATGCGCATCCTACCATCATCAAAAGAAGCAAAAAGGGTATCAAAAATCTTTTCATCCATTCTCCTTAATATGCCGAATAGTAGTAGTAGTCGAGTTTGCCAAACATTTTGGCCAAAAAGCGAAAAGTGACATACCAAAAGACCACACTCCCCACCAAAAGCCCGATCACGGCGAAATAGGGCTCCAGAACACGACTGAGCACCATTCCTACTACGAAATTGGCCAATACAGCCAATAGTGCTCCTTTTACCACCACCTTTTGTCTGGAAAAAGAGAACAAAATCAGTGCGTTCATCAAAGCGTTGGCCAAAAAAGCGAAGGCTAAAGAGCCTACGAAAAAGACGAACACGCCATAGCCTCCAAACGGGAGCGCCCTCTCTTCCACCGCCAGTGAGAGCAGCGAGACGAAAATATACACCACTATTATCGAAAGAAGTGTGGTGATGATGAAGGTGGTGTTGACCTTTTTATAAAACTCCACAAAAGAGCGGTTGAATTTTTCGTATTCGAAGATGGAGTAAACAAACACCTTTTCGTTGAGCCTATACAAAAATTCATAGACCACCACCTCCACCACCCCCATCAAGATCACGAAAACCAACAAAGCCAGATCCGAGCCCACCTCGTACCTGGCATCGAACCACAAAAAAAATCCTTGATCGGTGGCGTTGGCGTTCCAAGCGATGAGGCGATCGATAGTCAAAAAGAGAAAATACAAAAAGCCATAGACAAAAAAAGGAACGAGGGTATAGACCAGCATGGATGGCCGTGGAAGTATCTCACCCTCGGACTGGGTCTTTTTGCGAAGATCGCGCAGCTTTTTGTAGGCGAAAGAGATGATGGTCAGATCCAAGATCGCCAAGGCCACGAACTGGGCCTGCAGATAGTCCAGGCCCAAAACGTAGTGCACTACGAAGACCCATACCAACCCGTAGATGAAAAAGTACAAAATGGTCTCGTACTCTTCGAATACATAATAGATGGAGACGGCAAGAAAGAGAGTCCCCAGCAAAAAAAACATGGTGATGAAGATAACGAAGAGGTGCCAGTCGAGTACTCCAAATATCCAGTTGAAGAGCGTAAAAGCGACGGACAAGAAGATGATTTTAAGCATACTTATACCAAAAAGCAGCTCGATGGTCTTGGCTGCCAGGATATATTCGTTCATCTTGAGATAGTACAGCCCCTTTCGCCCGATCACCTGGGCGGGACCTCCCGTGAGGATCATGGCCAAAAAGGTGCTAAGAGCGATGATGGTCGCCTCCGTCACGTCCATATGGATGTTGGACCATAGAGCAAACCCAAAAATCACCGTCGCTATGCTTTGGAGCAGCATCGGCATGGCGAAGGCCAGCCCTTTGATGAAGTTCTTTTTTACCCTCTTTTTGAATGGAGGTGGCGTCTGCTGGGAAGTGATGGACTTTTTGGGATAGCTTTTGGTATCTTTGTATCGCCACAGCGCCTTGGCCAGCTCGAAGACATCTGTGTACCCATATTCCTTGGCATCCACATCTCGGATACCATAGACCTCCAAGAGCGCTGCGATCTCCCACACATCCAGCGGCTCACCCCGATCTTTGGTGATCTCTTGATAGAGTTTGGCCAAAGGATCACTCATAGCCCATCCTCTCATACTGCGACTCGTACTCTTCATAGAGCTTTTTGTACATCCGCCAATAGTTGTTCACCATATCCTCGGTGGTGAACCCTTCCACGATCACCCGCCTCGCCTTGATACCCATCTCCTGAGCCACGTCGGGATTTTGTAGCAGATAGACCACATGCTTGGAAAAGGCTTCGTAATCTTTTGGCTTGACGATGAAGCCATGCCCCTCCAGCACCTCCTTGGTCCCTCCCACATCACTGGAGACCACCACCTTCTCACAAGCCATCGCCTCGATGACGGCGAAAGGAAAGGCTTCTGAGATACTTGTGAGCATCACCACATCCGCCTCGTTGTAGGCGTAGGCTGGATTGGAAGTGGGGCCCATAAAGGAGAAGTTCTCTCTTACTCCCAGCTCGTCCACCAAAGCCACACACTTTTGGTAGTACTCCTCGTCCACCACCGGACCATAGAGCTTGAAAAGCACATCGGGCACCTTCTTGGCCACGATGGCTGCACAGCGGATATAGGTCTCGATATCTTTGAGCGGATCGAGTCTGGCCACCATCACCACGGTAGGTCTGGGATCTCGCTCCACCTCGTATCGGCGAAACTTGAGCACGTCGATGCCGTTGTAGATGGTGTGGATCTTGCTCTCGGGCACGCCCCAGCGC
Organism: Campylobacterales bacterium; assembly: GCA_027002625.1. GTDB lineage: Bacteria > Campylobacterota > Campylobacteria > Campylobacterales > Nitratiruptoraceae > Nitratiruptor. Next base: position 4,156 of record JALWZJ010000036.1, on the reverse strand, counting down.
ACTTCCCAGCGTTTGTTGTAGTTGCACACGGGAGAGATCACATCGGCGAAGTGGTAGTTGAGCTTGGAGACGGTGGTGATGAGACCCAGCAAAAACTCCTTGGTACGCAACGGCAGCTGCTGCCTGGAAGCAAAAAGATACTGCTCTCTGATATAGATCCCATGCTCCGTCAGCAGATAGCGGCTCTTGTAGCGCTTCTTGGCGATGATACAGGGCAGTCCGCAAAAGGCGGCGGCGGAGGAGTGGTAGATCGGCGCTTGGGGTAGCTGAGGAAGTAAAGAGATGAAAAAGCGAAACAGATAGCGGAGTCCCTCGATCATATCAAAAAGCGTGGGTGGATTCTCCTTGCCCTCGTAGTAGCGCAGGATATAGCTTTTGTAGATATTCCACACCTCCTCGCTTCGAAAGACCTCGTAATAGTCGTACTCCAAAAAATATTCGTAAAACTCCACAAGTGCCTCTCCCAGCCCCTCCATATCCTCGTCCACTCTATAGATGTGATCGAGTACTTTGAGCAAAATCGGCTCGAAGCGCTGGATGTTTCTCGCTTTTTGGGTGTTGATCTTGGCCTGATAGATTTGGGAAAAGGGGATGTTGCGGATATATTCGGTAGGCTCCTCCGTCCCCCATAAGGGTACGTTGATGGTATCTACCACATTGGGCGGCAACTCGTACTTGGTCTGCATATAAGGGTGCATCATGATCGGTAGCAGCACGAAGTCGATATTTTTGAGCTCACGGATAAGTAGATCGGCCCATGTACTCACCCCACCCGTGGCGTAGGGGTAGGTGCCCTCCCCCGTCCAGACTACCTTAATCCTCGCCATAGAAAAGATGCTTTCCTTGAAGTACCAAAAGTACGCCCTCGTTATTTACACGGGCAGCTTGGAGCATGTAGCGCTCTTCACTGAGTCGCAGCAGCTCTCGCAGAGCGTCGGAGTATCGACGATAGCTGGATAGCCCACTTTGGTAGCGCTTTTTGACCAGATCGATCTTCTCTTTCATCAATGTCAGCTGCTCCTGGACGATTTGAAGAGTCCGCTCTATGCGATCTATTTCGTTGTAGTATCGGTGGATTTGACGGGCGTTTTCCTTGATGGTTTTGAGTAGATCATTTTTTTGCATGAGGGTTTTGATTTTTTCTTTTTGCACCGTTTCGCTGGAAGCCTCTGGACCATACAGAGGGATTTTCATATTGAGATTTACATTGTAATTCAGACCATTAGTGCTTCGGTGCGGCGTGACCCCAAAATCCTTTTTATATTCGTAAAAAATTTGTGAGGAGAGATCCAAGATGGGATAGCGAGCATTTTGTGCTTTTTTCAAGTACTCTTTTTGCAGCTCGAAAAGATAGCGCTGCACGGTGATGTCGGGATTTTCTTGCAACGCCTTTTGGTACAAAGCTTGCAGATCCCCCTCGTTGGCCACCACGCCAAACTCTTGCAGACGTATCGGCTTTTTGGTATCCAAGCCGATGGCGTTTCGTATCAGGTAGTCGCTATACATCGTATCGTAGATCTTGGCCAAAAAGGCCCGCTTGATGGTGAGCATGTCATTTTTGGCATCCAGATAGTCCACTTTGCTGGCCAGCCCCACCTTGAGCCGCTCTTTGATGAGGGCGAAAAAAGCCTTTTGATTGAAATAGAGGTTTTGGTAGATCTCCTTGATACGCTCGTTGGCATAGGCTTCCATATAGATCTGTAAAGCGTACAGTGCGAGTTTATCTTTGGCCTTGATGGAGCGCAGTTTGGCCAAACGCTTTTTGAGCCTCTTTATTCGATCTTTGAGTCCATATCCTCCATCGAAGAGCCGTTTGCCGATACCTATACCGCCATCGACGGTGAGCTCCTTGTTGGTGATCAGATCGTAATCGATGAACTTGCTGTACCCAGCCACGGCGTAGGCGAAGATATCCCAATTGTATGGATTTTGCTCCAGTTTCGCTTCGAGCTCCTCCAGCCTCCTTTGGTAGTCGACATTTTTCGCCTCGTACTCGTATCCAAGCAGCCGATGCAAAAACTCCTCGAAGCTCAAAGTATAGTAGATATCCTTTTTGTGCTCCATCTTTTGCAAGATACTTTCTACAAAGGAGTCTTTGGCCGGTTGCTCTTTTGGATTTTGTGGCTTTTGTGCTTGGGACTTTTGAGCCCTCTTTTGTGGCTGGACTTTTTTGGCCTTTTGTTTTAGTGAGCTGCATGGTTTGATGTAGGCATCGGGATGGAACTTTTTGGCCAAAGGAAGAGTCCGCAAGGCTTGGGACTTGGTCTGGTAAGGACCGGATACGAACCTGTACAAGCCTCGCTCTTTGAGGATCGCTCCATTGGGAAAGTTTTTGTAAAAGACTGTATCCTCATGATCGTAGATACGCTTTTGCGCCGCATGGTAGATGCACCACTTGGCCGAGGCAAAAGAGAAAAGGAGGATCAAAATGGCGGCGACTCTTCCCATATTCCGGTCTTTTTAGTTTGATTTTATCATATTTTTGCCACTCTATTATCGTATATTTTTGCTTATTTGTTATACAAAAATGCAAATTTTGGTTTAAGTATGTTCCAGATCTTAAAATTCTAGCTGCGCTTATACTAAATAATATATGATTTTTCTTGTGAAGAAAAAGAAAGAGATATTCAAACTTCTCATCAATGTAAGTTATGTAATCAATGATTAAACTACATTCAAAGAAATAGACTCATTATAGAAGGTATACAGTATTTTGATATCAAAGAAGCTCTCTTGATTACAGCTAAGAAAGAGGAAAGCATCGAAATTGACGGCAAAATAGTTGTGCTAAAGCCACTTTGGAGATGGATAGTGGAGTGATCTTTTCAATACAAAAGGGAGCGGCAAAACTATGCCTCTATGGCTTTTTGGATTGATTTCCAAGCCTGTTTTATAATGCATTTTTACTCTAATATGCTATCAATAATGCCTAATACTTCATTTATTGTATCAATATCCGCTTTTTCAACAAATTTAATTTTTCGTGCATTATAATCAATCGATTTTAGTTGCTCTGTCATAATATATCCACTCACATTTTTACCATCATATCTAACATGAAATGGAAAATCCCTTTTTGTATTTGTAATAGGACATGCAAATGCAAGTCCTAAATATTGATTGAAAGTTTTGTTGCTCACGATGATTGCTGGTCTTCTTCCTTTTTGTTCATGGCCACTTTGTGGGTCAAATGATAAAATGACAATATCGCCTTGTTCCGGAATATATTTTACCACTCTTCTATTCCACTTTTACTGTCAAATTCCTCATATGGCTTATAATCTGAAGGAATTTGTTTGACTAATTCATTGATATTGTATTTTTTTCTTGTCTTTTTAACTGGCTCTAATATGATTTTATCATTTTGAACAAAAAATTTTACTTTATCTCCAACTGATAGGTTTAGCTCTTTCATCACATCTTTTGGAAGTCTTAATCCTTGCGAGTTGCCCCATTTTGAAATTGTTACAATCATAATATACTCCAACTCTTTTGTATATCCAAAGTATATCAAACATCTGATAAATTTCAAAATATCACGGCTGAGCCTTGCAATATTTAAGGTGCAGAAACAAATATTCTCTCCAATAATTACCTCTATAATTTTTTATATCAAGTGTTATATCCGATATAATCCTAAAATACACCGCAATAATAGATATGATAAAATCCTGCATTCTCAATTCTTGCTCTTCTTGCCATTTTTATTCTTTGTTGTTGAATTTGAAATTATTGAGTGTAAATTATTGTGCCAAAACAAGTTAAAAGTTGAGTCCTGACCCCTTTTATTTTCATATAACTTTCCAACAATTTGTTTATATATTATACAATGAATGATGCAATATTTCTTACATCTTTTTTTGTTAAGCTTGCTTGCGCATTTAAAGATCTGGGTACATTCTCATTTAATAAAATTAATTGTTTAGCTTTTTCTTTATCAAGTTTTATATACTCAATAAGTTTCTTTGTGTCTACACAAATTATCTCTTCTATTTTATTTTTAGTTTTATTTGGAATAAAAAATAGAGTTAATGTTTCTCTACACGCATCTTCATTAATTTTAAGTAATATTTCACTATATCTAACTAAATCAAGCCAAATAGAATTCCCTTTTTTAAATTCAATTGGCTGATTTTTCCATATGGCATCCCAATAT
>JALWZJ010000035.1 GCA_027002625.1 Campylobacterales bacterium | reverse complement strand
TATCCCCTACCTTATGCTCTTTGGCAAACTTCTCCAATGGACTTTCAAGCAGCGATTTTCTATCCAGAGAGATTCGCTCTTTCTCTCTATCTATACGAGCGATCTTCACCTCCACTTTATCGCCCACGTTGAAAAGATCTTTCGCCTTTTGACCCTTTTCCCAGCTGATGTCTTGATTGTGCAAAAGCCCCTCTACGTTACCGATACGCACGAACGCCCCAAAATCGGTCAGAGAGGTGATCTCACCCTCTACCACATCTCCCTCTTTGTAGTTGTTCATAAACTCTTCGAAAGGCTTGGGAAGGAGTGTTTTCCTCGAGACTCTCAGCTTTCTGTTTTCGGTGTCGATCTCGATCACCTCCACGTCGAGCTGCTGACCCACTTCCACATACTCTTTTGGATTTTTGGGTCGTTTGTCCCAGCTCATCTCGCTCACGTGCAAAAGCCCTTCGATATCGTTGCCAAGATCCACGAAGGCACCATACGGCTCGATGTTGCTGATCGTTACGCTGATCACGTCTCCAGGTTCGAGCTCTCCTTTGATCTCCTCCCAAGGATCTGGCTGAGTGGCTTTGATAGAAAGAGAGAGTCTGTTCTTTTCGCTATCGTAATCGATCGCTTTGACGTTGACCTTCTGGCCCTCTTCGAAATATTTGGCGGGATTGACTGGACCTTTGTAGCTGATCTCGTTGTAGTGCACGAGCCCTTCTACGTTTGGCGCTACCTCTACGAACATTCCGTAGTTGGTGATCTTCTTGATCGTCCCTTCTACCACTCGCCCCTCTTTCATCAGCTCCTCGATCACCTCTTTGCGATGTTGAAAAATATCTTGAAGATATTTTTTTCTTGAGATCACGATCGATTCGCTTCCTTCGTCCATCTTGAGTACTTTTGCGGTCACTTTTCTACCGATTTCAGGTTTGTTTTTGAAAAAGCTTTGGGAATTTGGCAAGAAAAACTGCACACCCTCTTCATTTTCGACGATGTATCCACCTTTGTTCTTTCCGACGATAACACCCTCGACCTCAAGGTCCTCTTTGTCTTTGTTCGCTTCGATGAACTCCTTGACCTTCTGTTTGGCCAAAGCTTTTTTATGTGAAATGATAGGTCGTTCGTTGCGATGGCCAGATACCAGTACTTTGATGGTATCGCCTGGTTTGTAGATCACATTGCCCTCGGCGTCTTTGATCTCGCCAATGTTCAAGATCCCCTCTTGCTTCTCACCTACATCCACAAGCACCCGTTCATTGTCCTGGATCTCCACGATCACACCATCGATCACTCGTGATTCGCTTCTTTGATTTTCATGCTCTTCGAGCATCTTCGCGAAATCTTCGTTACCGTTTTCTACGTCCAAATTGATCTTCTCTTCCATGAATCTTTTCCCTTGATAAAAGTTTTGCTTATTATACTTTAAATTTCTTTATATTTTCTATAACTTCTTCAATTATCCAGTTGGGAGTGGATGCTCCTGCGGTGATTCCACACAGTTTTTTACCATCAAACCACTCTTTTTTGAGCTCTTTGGCATTTTCGATAAGATAGCTGTCGCTACAATTTTCTTTACAGATATTGAAAAGCTGCTTGGTATTGGAGGAGTTCTTGCCACCGATAACGATCATCACATCGGCTTTTTGGCTCAGCTCTCGTGCGGCATCTTGGTTTTCGAAAGTGGCGTTGCAGATGGTGTTGAAGACTCGCACCTCTTTTTTATGCTGCATCAAGTAGTTGACGATTTTTTGATACTCTTCGAACTTCCGTGTCGTTTGCGCTACGGTAGCTACCCGTTCTTTAAGAGGCTTTCCCTTGAGCTCTTCTACACTAAGTACCACCACAGGATCTTTGGCGTAGCTCATCACCCCTTTGATTTCAGGGTGGTTCTTGTCTCCAAAGATGACGACACTGTACCCCTCCTCGCTCATACGCTCTACGATCTCTTGTGGTTTGGTAACAAAGGGGCAGGTGGCGTCGATCACCTCAACATCTTTTTGCCGAAGCTCTGCAAGAAGAGGTTTGGGTATGCCATGGGTACGGATCACCACTCTGCTTTTGGGGGCCACATCCTTCACATCCTCCACCAGTCCTACATTGTAGCTATCTTTTAGACGCTGGATCTCGTTCTTGTTGTGGATCAGCGGTCCGAAAGTGACACTGTTGGGACTCTCTTCGGCTATCTTGA
>JALWZJ010000034.1 GCA_027002625.1 Campylobacterales bacterium | reverse complement strand
CTCTCAAGACTTCTGGCCCAGATCCTCGCTCCAAAAGACGAAGAGGGCAATCCAAGCCCTGCCGCGTATATGATGATCAGTTTTGCTCTGGAGATCGTATTGACACTTTTTGCTACGATGTTGGCAATGTGGTTTAGCAGATATAGAGAGTTCAAAGCCGATGAAGGAGCGGTCCGTCTCGACGGTCCACGAGGGATCTACTACGCTTTGGCCAAACTGGGACAGCTGCCTCGTGAGCAGGTGGCACTGCCAAGCGATATGAAGGCTTTTGGGATCGTCGGATTTTTGGGTGATCTCTTTCGCTCCCATCCACCTATCGAAAAGCGACTGGAGCACATCAAAGAGGTGGCTGTGAAGCTTGGCTATCAGATCTAAAGACGGGGTTATCCCGTCTCGTTTGCCATAAATCCCGCCAAGATTTTGCTTGTCAGCTCCACTCGCTTTTCAAAGCTTTTTTTGCTCGCTCTTTCGTGAATGGTGTGATCTCCATCGCCAAAGGGGCCAAATCCATCGAGAGTGGGGGTGCCGGCACTTGCGGTGATATTGGCGTCGCTTCCTCCGCCTCTTCGCTCAGTCACGATCTCTTGGCCGCTCCACTTTTGGATCTTTTGTAGCAATTGGGCCTGCTCGGGGGTCTCCTCCATCACATCTCGTTGCAGACCTCCAGAGAGCTTGGCGTCGGTGCCTGGGACGAAGGAGGTGTGCACGATCTGTGTGATCTCCTCCAGCACTTGATCCCTCTGGGCGGAGCTTGTAAATCTCGCTTCGAAGATCAGTTTGGCCTGAGGACTGACGGTGTTGGCGCCGATACCTCCCTCTATACGTCCTACGTTGACGGTTGTACCAAGCTCCAGGTTGGTCAGATGCGAAAGGGCTAAAAGCTTATGGGCAGCCTCTTGATTGGCGTCGATCCCTTGGGTGTAGTTGTTGCCAGCATGGGCAGCCTTGCCCGTGATATCGACGTAGAAGGTACCGATCCCTTTTCTGGCGGTTACTATTTCGCCATTTTTTCCAGCTGCTTCGAAGACCAGGCAGTAGTCGTACTCTTTGGCCAGTTCGTAGGTGATGGCTCTGGAGTCGTCGCTACCGATCTCTTCGTCACTTACTAAAAAGACATCGATATTGTGGATACTCTTTTGAGCTCTAAGAGCTTCGATCATCACCATGATCCCCCCTTTCATATCGCACACCCCAGGTCCATAGATCCACTCCTCATCCTCGCGAAACCCTTCGAAAGTGCCAGGAGGGAAAACGGTGTCCAAGTGTCCTAAGAGCAGCATCTTCTTCCCGCCTCTTTTATGGGAGGTGAACCACAGATGATCGCCAAATCGCTCTCTTTCGAACACTTTTGTCTTGTAGCCCAATTTTTCCAATTTTTGACGCACCAGCGCACCGCAGCGATCCACACCTTCTTTGTTTTTGGTGTAGGAGTTGATCTCGATGAGCTCCCTTAGTTCCGAGTAGTCGTAGGCCATAGCAAACCTTTAGCGTTTTTTGAGTATTATAAGAAAAATTACTTAAAGGTTCGCTATGGGAAAAGTGGGCATCTGGATGTACCAAAATGGTGGAGGGGATAGGATAGAGCAGAAGTTGGTCTCTCTTTTGGAAGATCTGGGACATGAGGTGATCACCGGGATCAATCTGCGCCACGCGGTGGCGGAGAGCGGCAAGATGATCTGGAACGAGATGGATTTGTATGAGCTTGACTGCTTCTTTAGCTACAACGCAGGGGAGCAGACCAGATACCAGGTCTATCTGTATGGCGTATTGGATCGTCACGTACCATGTATCAATAACTACCAGGCATTCAGTATCAGCGAGGACAAGTTTCAGACCAACGATATGCTACGAGCTGCGGGAGTCCCTACACCCGATTATTTTTTATGCCACAGAGAGGATGTGGAGCGGATCCGTGCCAAGGTGATGGAGTGGGGAAAAGCGGTCTTCAAAACGGTCGATGGCTGGGGCGGTATGGGTATGGCGCTCGTGGATAGCAAAGACAAGCTCGATATGATCTTGCCATTTTTGAACCAGACAGATCTGCGATTTTTCTATATCGAGAAGTTCATCGACTATGACGGCAGCGACTATCGCATCGATCTGGTGGATGGAGAGTTCGTCGCCTGCTACGGACGCAAAGCCAAGGAGGGGGATTGGCGCACCAATGTCACCAGTGGAGGCAGCGTGATATTAAGAGAGTGTGAGCCCGAAGTGATCGAGTTGGCCAAAAAGGCGGCCAAAGCCATCGGCATCGAAATCGCCGGAGTGGATATCATCTACGATAGAGCCCATGAGCGCTATATCGTGCTCGAAGTCAATGGCATCCCGGCTTTTGCCACACCGGAGCAAGAGGCTATGGGGCTTGACTTCAACGACAAAAAAATAGAAAAAATCGTTCGACTCATCGATAGAAAAGTAAAGGAAAAAAGATGAAAAAACTGCCAAAAATCGGACTGCTCTATATGGACTATGTGCTGAGATTTTTCGATCGCAGCAACTTTCGAGGCTGGCCCGACAAGATCGAGACCGTCACCTACCACTGGAAAGGGGATGAAGAGCGCTTCATCAAAGAGGTCAAAAAGAAAAAAATCGACGTACTCATCGGCAATATCCCAGCCACCGCCTACGAAACCTTTCGCAAGATCGCAAGAGAGCTGCCTCATGTACGCTTCATCCCCTCTTTGGATGCGCAATTCGCCAACAAATCCAAAGAGAATGTGACCAGATTTTGCTGGAAGTACGATATCCCTATCCCCAAGACCTATATCTTCTACGACAAAGAGGAGGGGATGGAGTTTTTGAAGCATACCGACTATCCCAAAATCATCAAACGAAGCTACGGCCCCAGCAACTACGGCGGCTACTACGTACACAAAGTGGACAGCTACGAGGAGGCCAAGAAGCTTTTGGAAGAAAAGAAGTACTGTCCTATCTATGTGCAGGATTTCATCCCCATGAGCGCCGATATTCGGGTGATGCTCATCGGTCACAAGCCGGTCTGCGCCTTTTGGCGCCGTCCTCCCGAGGGGCATTGGCTTACCAACACCAGCCAAGGGGGGAGTATGGACTACCAGGATGTGCCAGAAGGAGTGCTGGAGCTGGCCGTCAAAGTGAGCAAAGCGGCCAACGCCGAGTATTGGGCCTGCGATATCGCCGTGGGCAAAGAGGATGGGAAGTACCGCATCTTGGAGTGCGCCACCGCTTTTGCCGCATTCCCCTATATCAGAGACTGGATAGGGCAGTATCTGATGTGGAAGCTAAGCCACGGTCGCTTTCCCAAGCCAAACATCCCACTCTACAACTGGGAGGAGCTTGGCAAGATCGATCCGAGTCTGCTGCGCACCATGCGCTACATCACCTTTGGACGCTATACGCCAAGCTTCGATGGGGAGTATTTCCTCAATCGTCAGAAGATGGACGAGAGTGGAGCGGTCCATCCTATCTGGGAGCTGGATGAGCGCTTCCCTATGCTAAATACCGAGGATCGAGACTATGAGGAGTGGCCGAGCGAAAAGTGGGACTTTACCAAAAAGTGCAAAAACTTTTGGGGCAAAAAGAAAAAAGAACCTCAAGAGGGTGGTGAGGAGCACACTTTCATCGAGCCAAAAGATGCCGAGCCGGTACGGCTCAAAGAAGAGGAGATCATAGAATTTTTGGAGCAGACTTTGGGAAAGAAAAAGGCGAAGAAGATCTTGGAGCAGATCGACGCTTTCAATATCGCCTACGAGCTGGACAACGATCCCGATACGCTCTTGGAGATCAAGGGGATCAAGGAGAAAACTTTAAAGAAGCTGCTTGAGGCTTGGCAGACGTTCAAAAAGGAGAAACTTGAAACATCAATATAGATCGTACGATCAGACCGTCGCTTTTTTGGAGGAGATGGTAAAAAAGTATCCCCATCTCATCCGTATCCAGTCCATCGGCAAGACATGGGAGGGCAGAGATATAATCCTCGCCACTATCTCTTTGGATGTGGAGTATGCCGATCTCAAGCCAGCACTCTTGTATACCGGTACGATCCACGCCAGAGAGTGGATCGGCAACGAGCTGGCAGTAGCTTTTGTGGACTATATTTTGAGTAATCACCAAAGCGATCCAAGAGTCGCTTCGGCTTTGGCCAAAAACACTCTGTATATCGTGCCGGTACTCAATCCAGACGGTTTCGAGTATAGCCGCACCCACTACTCCTTTTGGCGAAAAAACCGCCGTAAAAATCCAGATGGAAGCTTCGGCGTGGACCTAAATAGAAATTTCAGTGTCGGCTGGACCAAATCCACCAACCCATCCTCCAACGTCTATGGAGGGCCAAGCCCCTTTAGCGAGCCAGAGACCAGAGCCATCAAAGAGTTCGTGGATACCCATCCCAATATCACCATAGCTCTCGATTACCACTCCCAGGGCAACGTCTTTTTCCCGGCCCACAAATTCAACCACGAAGCGGAAATAGAAGGGACCGATCTCAATGTCTTGTGTGCCAATATGAACTTCGAGATCGAAAAGGTGACGGGACGCAGATACGGTATCCATAGAGGCAAGCCTCCCACCAAACTTATCAGCGGAAGCGGACGGGAGTACTACTACTCCAAAGGGATCTTGGCCGCCGTGGTGGAGGTGGGGACGAGAAATATCCCTGATTTTTTGCAAAATATGAGCGAATCGATCCACGAAAATATCCCAGCCCTCCTCTACGCCTTGGGCGAAGCCCACAACTATGCCCAAAACACCCCGCCAAGAGTGGAGAACTTCACCATCAAAGAGTATGCCAGCGACTGTGTGGAGCTGATGTGGGAGTATGACAAAGAGGCCTATCCCAACGTCTATTTCGAGATCTATCGCAACGAAAAGCACAAAGAGGCCTGCAAGGAGCCCAGCCTCATCGCTACTACTTCCGATCTTTCGTTCAAAGATACCGATCGGCGCAGCGGCAAGCTCTATTTTTACTACATCCGGCCAGTGGATCGCCTCACCAAGCAAAAGGGCCCCTACGCTCCACAGCTCAAGATCATGACGGATCTGGAGAGGGATGAGTTTTTTCGCAATATCTTCCCAGCTCCCAAACAGATCGGCTACGTGGCCGAGAAATCCACCAAAAACAAAGAACATTTCGGGAAAAACTCGCTCTTTGTCGGTGTCAACAAGACTCTTGGTATCAGCTACGGGGTGATGAGAATACGCCTCGACTCCATCCCTCCAAACGCCATCATCAAAGAGGCCCGTATCAGTCTCTATCCTCTCAACAGAGTCAACGTCAAGATCGAGAAGTATGGAGAGTGGGGGATCAGTCTCATCGAAGATGTGGAGGATTTGAGTGATTTCGAGCAGATCCATAACGCCAAGGTGATCCAGACTCTTGGCCAAACGATCCCCTCCCAAAAGCTCACCCAAGGGATATGGAAGACCTGGGAGCTCAACGAGTATGAGCGAAAACTGCTGCAAGAGCGGCTCAAAAAAGGAGATGTGCTCTTTCGTCTCCAAGGACCAACGAAGCTGCCTTTGGGGGCCGATTCGCAGATGATGATGTTCGATATCGGCTATGGTCCCTTTGGAGGAGGGATCCACTATAGACCGCATCTGGATATCAAGTATACATTGCCTCCAGCGGAGCTGGAGCTGGAGCCCCTGCGTCTGGCCACCATCGGGCCAGATGGCGTGCAGATGGATACGCTTTCGTGCGGCTACGACAAAGAGGGCAATGTGGTCTACGGCTATATGGAGTTTGACCTGGAGGCTTTGCCAGATCCGGATCGCACCGTCATCACCGAAGCCTATTTGAAGATCCAAAGCCCCGGGATCAAAAAAAGTGGCGAGGATATCCGCTATCTGGTAGAGTTCGTGGATCTCGAAGAGCTAAGCTACGAGCAGGTGCAAAAGCGAAAATCTTTGGGATATATCGACTACGAGGTGAGCGAGGAGGATCTACAAAGCCAGAGTGTCAACTACTTTTTGTTCGATAGAGCGAGCAAAGAGGAGCTGGAGGAGTTTCATGCCAATAAAAGACCCGTCGGCTTCATCATCCGGCCCACCCTCGCCAGTGAGGCCAAAAATCATCTCATCGACTGGTACGACAAGAAAAGCCCCAATGTGGTGAAACTGGTAATCAAATATATCAAAAGACGCAAGTTCCCCGTAGCTCCCGTGCAAAATCTCCAAGCCAGTATCGAAAAAGGGATGGTCAAACTGACTTGGCAAAACCCAAAAGATCCAGACTTTCGGGGGGCTTACGTGGTGCGCAACCGCTTCCACCCACCAAAAAATCCGCAAGATGGAGTCAAGCTCTATGCAGGCAAGGACGAGTATACCTACGACAACTTCGGCAATCCCAAGATCGCAAAGTACTATGCCGTCTTTACCTACGACGACGTGCCAAACTATTCCGAGCCCGTGATATTGCACTATGAGCCCTAAAAAAATCAAAGCGTTTTTTTTTGAGGAGTGGCTCTTTTGCCTCTCCTTGCTCATTTTTGTCCTCTCTGTTCTTTTGACTTCCCGATGGCCTCGATACTCTTTGGATGAATTTGAAGTGCTTTTCATTCTTTTCGTGCTTTTTGTGGTGATATCAGGACTACGCAAATACCGCATCATAGAAGCTATCGCTGTGGCGATGGAGCGAGGTAGTCATATAGGCTTCAAGCTCGTAGTTTCCACTTTTTTGCTCTCCACTTTCATCACCAACGATGTCTCTTTGATCGCTATGGTACCTGTGACACTGGCTATGCGCCTCGAGCTCTCCCAAAAGCTTTGGCTCATCTCTTTGGAGACCATAGCCGCCAATGCGGCCGCCTTTTTACCCCACAGCACCCCGCAAAATCTTTTTATCTATATCCATTACGATCTTACCCCACAAGAGTTCATCACCGCTATCGCTCCTTTTTGCTTCGCACTTTTTTCTTTTGCCCTTGCTCCGATACCATTTTTGCGTGTACGAGCCAGCTTGGACGAGCTCCACCTACCCAAAATTCGACGAAAAGGGTGGGTCTATCTTGGTTTTTTTCTGTTGGCCGTAGCGGTGATTTTCGATCTTTTTCCTCTGTACACTTTGATCCTCATACCCCTATATGCCCTTGTGATGGACAAAGATGCGTTCATGAGAGTGGATTACTATCTTTTGGCTGTCTTTTTTTTCTTTTTTGGTATTTCGGACAATCTCAGCTTTACTTTGAGGCTCTATTTCGAGCATCCTGTCCATGTCTTTTTGGATGCGGTGGGGCTTAGTCAGATCATTAGCAATGTCCCGGCCGCCATCGTGTTGGCCGATTTTACCAAGGATTGGAGAGCTTTGCTGTGGGGTGTGAGTGTGGGGGGCTATGGGGTGCTGTGGGGCTCTTTGGCTTCGCTCATCTCCTATCGTCTTTTGGCCAAAGCCTACCCTACTGCAAAATGGCGTTATTTGCTTCTTTTTTCACTGCTCAATTTCGCAGCTCTTTTTTTGGGTATCGCTCTTTTTTATTTGATTTTCGATAAAATTTGATATATACTGATAGTATATACC
>JALWZJ010000033.1 GCA_027002625.1 Campylobacterales bacterium | reverse complement strand
CCTAAGCGCCGCAGCTTCACCGCCACCTTTTGCCCATCCAAATAGGCGACGTGGACTTGGCCGATGGAGGCACTGGCGATGGGAGCAGGATCGAAACGATCAAAGGGATTTGAGGGAAAAGCTCTGGCAAAGACTCGCTCGAACTCCTCGTGACTCATTGGCGGTAGCTCGTCGTGGAGAGTCCTCAGCTCTTCCAAGTACTCTTCATCGAAAAAGTCGGCTCTTGTGGCCAGTACCTGAGCCAGCTTGATGAAGCTGGGTCCCAGCTCCACGATCGTCGAGCGCAACTCTTTGGGCCCCATCGGCCGATACCCCAAAAAGGAGTCCCTCTTTTTGATCAGCAGATAGAGCGAAAGGAGCAACAAGAAGATCTTGACGATCCTCCTGGGCGAATAGCTACTTTTCAAGGAGTTTTTTGAGCTCTTGGATATCTTTTTTGGTGGCGCATCCGGCCTCTTCGATTACCTCTTTGAGGAGTTTTTTGAGCTCTTCTTTAGCTCTTTTCTCCTCCTCTTCCCCCTTCTTTTTCGCCTCTTCGACGATTTTTTTCACATCCTCTTTGCTCAGTTTCCCTTTTTCCACCAGTTTTTGGAGCTCCTCTTCTACTTTCTCTTTGGCCAAGAGGGCACTCCCTATACCAAAGTAGATCAGATCCTTTAGCATACTACCTCCTTAGGGCAACGTAACTTTTATATGGCGAAGCTTCCCTTGGCGCAAGATTCCAAGATCGATACTATCTCCATGCTTGTGCCGCTGCACGAGCTCTTCGAGCTCTTGGAAGCTTCCCACCTTTTTTCCATCTATCGATACTATTATATCACCAAATTCCACAGAGCCATCGGGATAGATACGTGTGGGTCGCAGTCCAGCCGCCTCTGCGGGAGATCCTGGCAAGACTTTGAGGACCACCACCCCTTCGATCCCGAAGCGTTTGGCCAAAAGTCTATTGACCCTATCGTCACTCTCTATTCCCAACGAAGGAGGCACATAGCGCCCATAGGCGATAATGGAGCTGACCACTCTATTGACCAGATCGATAGGGATGGCGAACCCTATGCCGGCACTGGCTCCACTTGGACTGTAGATCGCCGTATTGACCCCGATCACCCGTCCGGCACTATCGATGAGAGGACCTCCTGAGTTGCCCGGATTGATAGGGGCGTCGGTCTGGATGGCGTGGCGGATCTTGGCTCCGCTTCGCTCGTCTATCACCCGATCCAGAGCTGAGATGATCCCCATCGTCATGGTCCAGTCCAACCCGAAGGGATTGCCGATGGCGTAGACGATCTGGCCCACTTTGAGCTTGGAGCTGTCCCCTATGATCACCGGCTTCATCACCCCAGGTACCGGAGTGATCTTCAGCACCGCCAGATCGTGACTGGGATCGGCTCCCACCAGGCTCGCTTTGTAGCCCAATCCGTTGCTGAGCGTCACTACCGCTTGGCTGGCTCCCTCGATCACATGGTAGTTGGTGACGATATGGCCAAAAGCGTCCCACACAAAGCCGCTCCCCGTCCCCTTGGGGATGTCGGTCACGCTCATGCTCCAGTAGTCCACCACCCGCTGCAATGTAGAGATATAGACCACGCTATCTTTGGAGCGCTCGAAGATCTCGATGTTGGTGCGCTCGATATCCATCAAGGCCCCTCTGGGGGTGATGGGCTTTGGCTTGGAGGCGAGAGTCACTTCCAAAAAGGGGATCATACGCCACACGAAAAGGAGCAGCACCAGCGTAATCAAAAAGGCAAAAAACTTCTTAGCGCTCATGCTCGCCCCTCTCGATCGGATCGAGCCATTTGGCTTGATGGCCTCCGATGCGAAGCAGCCGCTCGCCTACAAGAGCGAAACACTCCCCCTCCTCTTCGAAGATCAGATCCGGCTTTACTCCCATTTTGGCCAAAATCTCCTCACAACGGCTCTGCACAGGCGGGAGTTCTTCGGACTCCATCAGGATATAGCGCACCTTTTTGCCATTTTCCATCACCTCTTCAGCTCTCAGCTCGCCCGAGAGGATCTTCTTGATCACCTGTGCTCGACTCATTCGCATCTTTTTGGCGTATTGCCCCAGAGGTATCTTTCGCATCATACTCCTTGGTAGTAGATTTTACTTCCTTTGACCACGATACGCCCCATGAGCTCCAACTCCACCACCCTTTGGCCAAACTTTTGCACCGCCTCCTCGTAGCCAGGATTGGAGCGAAGATACTCCTCCAATTCATCCAACGGCTTTGCCTGGCCAAAACGATCGGCAAAAGCTTCGATATCCCAGATCGGCTGAGCCTTGCCCTCCTGGAGTAGCCGCTGAGTTCCTTCACTCTCTCCCAGCCGGTGGGGTAGCACGAAGATGGGCTTACCCATATCCAAGGCGTACTCTACGCTTCGCATCGAACCACTCTTTCTATCCGCTTCGCTCACTACCAGCACTTCCCCCAAGGCCACCACCATCTCGTTGCGTACCACAAAGCTCCATCTGGTGGGCCGAAATCCCTCTTCGAAGCGGCTGAGCACCAAGCCCTCACGCTCGATGGAGGCAAGAAGCTCTTTGTTGATGGCAGGATAGCGAATGTCGATACCACTGGCTACTACGGCGATGGTATGGGCCGCTCCAGCACCTCTGTGGGCCATCGCATCGATCCCCATGGCTGCGCCGCTGACCACCACACACCCTCTTCTGGCAAGAGCATTGGCCAGCTGATAGGTGGTGCGTTTGGCGTAGTCGCTGGCTCGTCTGGCTCCAACAATAGAGACTTTGGGCCGCTGCAAAAGGGAGAGATCGCCTTTGTGGTAGACCTTTGTGCCTATCTTTGCCTCCAAAGCTTGCAAACTATCCAAAAAAATGGCTCCAAAAAAGGATAGCTACCAACGAGACCACCGCCACTCCTACCAGATCCACCACGAAGCCCACCTTGGCCATCTCTTTGATCTTGATGAGGCGGCTGGACATGATGATGGCGTTGGGCGGCGTGGCGATGGGGAGCATAAAGGCGTAGCTGGCGGCGATCGTGGCGGTGAAGAGGATGATCTGCTCTGGCAGATGGTGGCTCTTGGCAAACTCGTAAAATATCGGCAGGGCGATGGAAGTGAGCGCCGTATTGCTCGTGATCTCCGTAGCGAAGGAGACGAAGAGCGCTATCAAAACGAGCAATACAAAAAGAGGCAGGCCTCCAAAGGCCCCGAAATATCCGGCCAATGCAGAGGCCAGCCCGCTTTGGATGAATGCTGTGGCGATAGCGAACCCCGCCCCGAACAAAAAGACCACCTCGTAGGGTAGCTCTCTCGTATCCTCCCACTCCAAGATCTGCATATTTGGTAAAAAAAGCGCCAATCCAAAACCCAAAAGCAGCAACTTCTCATCAAAAGCCCAACCAAGGAGCGGACGTAGAATCGCATTGAGTAGGAGCAAAAGCACCAAAGCACCCAAAAGCCAAGCAAGACGGCGCTGCTGGAGTGTGAGACATCCAACTTCTTGGATACTACACTCTACCGGCTCATCTTTGACTCCTCTGGAGAGAAACCATGGCACGAAAAGGATCATCGCTCCCACTACAGGAGCCGTCAAAACCATCCACTCCAAAAATGTAGGAGCCTGCAGATGCCAGTCTTCTAAAAATCCAAGTAAAATGATATTCGGCGGAGTGCCTATGGGAGTGAAGATCCCACCGATACTGGCACCATAAGCGGTGGCCAATAGATAGCGGATCTTGAGTTTTGGATTGGAGCTTAAAAACAGAGCGATGGGCATCATCATGATGGTCACCGTGGTATTGGACAAAAAAGCGCTCAAAGCTGCACTGGTGATGGCCAAAGCGTAGATCACTCCCGTAGCGCTTTTTGGAAAAAGCTTCAAAAGTCTTGCCGCTACGACTTCATGGAGCTTCGTCTTTTGCATACCGATAGCCAGCAAAAATCCACCGATGAACAAGAAGATGATAGGCTTGGAGTAGTTGGGAGCCGTGGCTTTGAGATCGAGGATCCCAAGAAGAGGAAAAAGCAGCAGTGGCAGCAGCGACACTACCCCCAGAGGCAACGCCTCACTACTCCATAAATAGACCAAAAAGACTACACTCCCAAGCAGCCTCGCTTGTAGTGGTTCGAAAACGTAACTGGCAAAAGCGAAACTCAAAAGCCCTAAACCGATCGCTATGGAGAGTTTGCGCATGGGC
This sequence comes from Campylobacterales bacterium, assembly GCA_027002625.1. Classification (GTDB taxonomy): domain Bacteria; phylum Campylobacterota; class Campylobacteria; order Campylobacterales; family Nitratiruptoraceae; genus Nitratiruptor. The sequence continues at coordinate 3,363 of JALWZJ010000033.1, read as the reverse complement.
TATCCTTAGTGCACGAGTTCATCTACATATATTAGTCGAACTTCTTTTAAAATCCCTTTAGATCGCCTGATCGCCTCCAGCGTCTTGGCGTGGGGATGGCCGATAGCTATGGCCAATCCTTGCCGTTTGGCCAAACGCACTGCTTTTTCGAGCTGGGCTTTTATCTTGGCCACATCCATATCGTTGTCCAAAAAGATATTTCTGGCCAGATAGCGTCTATGCAAATCTCGCATGAGCCTTGGTACTTGAGTCTTTGGTGTGGTCCTGCTATCCAAAAAGCAAAATCGGTAGCGATCCAATACTCCGATCAGCCGCTTCATAGCTTCATAGTCAGCTGTAAAACGGCTGCCCGTATGGTTGTTGATACAGCGTGCGCGGGGGAACTTCTTGCGTAATGTAGCGATATAGCGATCCATCGCCTGGGTCGAGGTGGTGGAGCGCAGAGTATAGTGCTCTTCATGGGTGTAGTGCATCGCCTCCATAGGCAGATGGATCATATAGTGGGAGAGTCTTTGGGCGTATTTGGGGGTGTTGGGATGGGTGGGTGTGGGCGGGAAAAGAGAAATATTGATGGGCATCCCCAGCGCTTGAATAGTCCGCACCTGCGAGCCATAAGCCACATCGTCGATAATAATGGCCAAACGGGGTTTGTCGGCTCTTTGGCTTTTGGTGCTGCTTGTGGCGTGGCTGGAGGAGCTTCGGCTAAAGGAGCTTTGCGAGCTGGAGAGATTTTGTCGATAATCTTCGATCTCCGACAAAGGGCTTTGCAAAACCTTTTTCAAAACCGCACGCTCTCTTTTTTTGATATGGGCCAAAGAGCTTTTGGAAGAGCTTTGGTGGCTTTTGGACTCCTCCAGACCCGTTTGGTATCCTAAACGATAGAGATAGAGGCTCAATCCTACGATAAGAAGGGTGAGTATCAACAGCGCAAAGGAGAGATAGAGATATTTTTTGCTGGATCTTTTGGAAGATCTTTTTCGTTTGGGTGTTCGTCTTTTTCTTTTGGTCATAGAAAGAGTGGGGACAAAGCCCCAGGATTAGTTGGTCTCTTGATCGACGATCTTGTTGGCTGTGATCCAAGGCATCATAGCTCGAAGCCGTTTGCCCACTTTTTCGATAGGATGGTTCTCGGTCATTCGGCGCTCGGCCGTCATGCGAGGATAGTCGGTCATACCTTCGAGGATGAAATCTTTGGCGAACTGGCCGTTTTGGATCTCTTTGAGGATCTGTTTCATAGCCTTGCGGCTCTCTTCGTTGATAACTCGCGGACCACTCACATAATCACCATACTCGGCGGTGTTGCTGATGGAGTAGCGCATATTGGCCAAGCCCCCTTCGTAGATCAGATCCACGATGAGCTTGAGCTCGTGTAGACACTCGAAGTATGCCATCTCTTCAGGATATCCAGCCTCGGTGAGAGTCTCGAAACCGGCCTGGATCAGTGCGCTCACTCCACCACAGAGCACCGCTTGCTCACCAAAAAGGTCGGTTTCGGTCTCGTCTTTGAAAGTGGTGTGGATGATACCCGTACGTCCACCACCGATCGCACTGGCATAGCTTTTGGCGAGTTCGAGGGTATTGCCACTGGGATCTTGAGCGACGGCGATGAGGTCGGGGATACCGCCACCTTTGACAAACTCGCTTCGTACGGTATGCCCAGGAGCTTTTGGCGCTACCATCATGACGTTGATATCGGCTCGCGGCTTGATACGACCGTAGTGGATATTGAAGCCATGCCCAAAGGCGATGGTGTCGCCTGCATTTAGATTTGGCTCGATATCTCGGTAGTAGACTTCGCTTTGGATCTCGTCAGGGATGAGAATCATCACCACATCGGCCCATTTGGCGGCTTCTGGGACTTCAAGTACATCAAAACCTTTGGCCTCGGCCTTTTTCCAGCTCTTGCCTCCTGGATAGAGTCCGATCTTTACCTCTACCCCGCTATCTCTGAGGTTCTCGGCATGTGCGTGCCCCTGGCTTCCAAACCCAATAATCGCAACTTTTTTACTTTTGATCAGATCGATATCACAATCTTTGTCGTAATAGATTGGCAGTGCCATTTCCCGTCCTTTGAAAAATTTTGGCTAATTTTACTTAAAATACCTTTAGTTTTACATAAAGGGGTTCGCTATGATTTGGAACGATACCTATTTTACATCTCACAACAGCAGACTAAAGTTTTATGATATAATATTTTTAGGATTTGCAAATGATTATAATTTCAAGGAAAAAACAGAATGAGTATGAAAGAGTTTATTTTACGACTTTTAAAAGGTATCGAGCAAAAGGATGTACCAAGAGAGTATCTCCCTTTGGTCGACGACCTCATCCGCCACAAGATCATCAAGGTGGACGGCAAGATACTGAAAATCAGCTCCAAATATCGAGTAGGCAAAATAGATATAGCCAGAAATGGCACCGGATTTTTGGAAGTGCTTGGGCAAAAGAGCAAAGATCTGCTCATCGAGCCAGAGCATCTCAATGGAGCTGGCAGAGGAGATCTGGTCATCGCCAAACGGATTTTCAAAGGTGGAGGCAGACCTAAAGCGAAGGTGGTCTATATACTCGAAAAGGCCTTTCGCTTCAGCGTCGCCTACTTCGACAAGAAAAACGGACTTTTTTTCAATGTCAAAAACGAAGTCCCCATAGTGGTTAAAGCGAGCAAAAAGTCCCTCAAGGAGCTACCGGACCAAACAGTGGTCAAGGTGGACAACGAAGCTGGTATCATCGTGGAGGTATTGGGCGTTTTGGACGATCCCAAAGTAGACGAGAAGATCTCCTTGGCGCTCTACAACAAAAAAGAGGAGTTTTCGCCGGAAGCGGAACTGGAAGCCAGCGCCTATCCAGAGGAGATTCTCCCCGAGCTCTACCCCGATCGGGTGGATCTGACTCATCTGCCCTTTTGCACCATCGATCCCGTCACCGCCAAAGACCACGACGATGCGATCTATTATGACGTAAATAGCCGCACTCTGTATGTGGCGATTGCCGATGTGAGCGAGTACGTCCCTCCGATGGGACCTATCGACAAAGAGGCCAAAGAGCGGGGATTTAGCATCTATCTGCCTCACAAGTCGATCCCGATGCTGCCAAGAAAGCTGAGTGAGGGGATCTGCTCTCTCAAAGAGGGGGTGGAACGACTCGCCTATGTAGCCAAGATAGAGCTGGACGAAAACCTGGAGCCCAAAAAAGAGGAGCTTTTGGAGGGCATCATCAAAAGCCGTAGAAAATATAGTTACGACAGAGTGGACGAGTTTTTGGCAGGGAAAATGGAAAATATCGACGAAACGGATAAAGAGATTTTGGAGTATCTCCTGCCACTATACGAGGTGACGAAGAGGCTTCGCCAAAAACGGCTCCAAA
>JALWZJ010000032.1 GCA_027002625.1 Campylobacterales bacterium | reverse complement strand
GGCCTGGAAGTTTGGAAAGCTCCTGGGCTATGGTCTCGTAGATAGGGTGGAGGGTCTGGCGCTCGTGGAGGCTGAGTTTGGCCAAAAAGAGCGGATCGACGGCCAGTGTGTCTTCGAGGAGTTTGCGCTTGGTGATGAAGGTGGAGAAGAGCTGGCGGATATAGTGCAAAAGGCGCTCCTGGGGAGTGGGGAGGCCCTCGAAAGCCTCTTTGAGTCGCTGGTGGAATCGCTCCATTTCGAAGCGTACATACTCGTAAAAGAGTTCGTCTTTGGAGCCAAAAAGCTTGTACAACGCCCCTACGGAGATGCCGCAGTGCTTGGCAACTTCGGCCATTTTGATCTTTTCTATCCCACGGCTTTCGAACAGCTGGGCCACCTTTTGCAAAACAAGCTCTTTTTTGTACTCTTTGATCCGCTCTTTGATACTCATACCGCTCCTTCTTCCACGATTATAGAACGAAATTTCTTAAATAAGAATTAGTTAATAAAAAAGTGAATATAATTCACTAAAGGAGTGGCATGAAACGACTTGGCACGATAGTACTCATTCTCCTTGTCATAGGATTTGGGATCGCGGGGTATCGCTACATCTCCTACCGTACCAAAAACGCCGTGAGTGATGCGGCTTTCGTGCGTACCGACTCGCTATTGACGCTCTCTTTCAAAGTAGGTGGCAAGATCGATCGTCTCACCAAAAAAGAGGGTGAGTATGTGCACAAAGGAGAGCTGCTGGCTCATATCGATACCAAAGATTTCGAGGTGGCCCGTGCACGCACTCAAAAGCGTATCGAGGCCTTGAGTCACGAGGCAAAAGCACTACAGCTACAGCGCCAGGAGCTAAATCAAAGTCTCGATATCCAAGCTGCCATCGTCCAAAACGACAAAAAGAAGCTCAAGAGGCAGATCGAAGCTTTTGGGCTCGGCATAGAGGCAAAAGAGGTGCAATTGACACAGCTTGAGAGGGATCTGGCTCGCTACCAAAAGCTCTACCGCCGCCATCTCATCCAAAAAGAAAAATTCGAAAAGGCTCAGACGGCAAAAGAGGTGCTGGAGCGCCAGATCGCTTCGGATCGTAAGCGACTTGAAGCTATGCGAGTGGATCTGGCCAATCTGACCCAAAAGCTCCACCTCATCCAGACGCAAAAACAAAAAGTAGAGGAGCTTGGCGAGCGGCTCAAAGCCACGCAAAAGCAGATCGCAGCCTTGCAAAAGGCCAAAGAGCAACTCCAAAACAAGATCGCTTATGCTTCCTTGTACGCTCCCATCGAGGGACGAGTGGCCAAGCGTTTTGTCAATGTGGATCAAGTAGTCAAAAAGGGAAGTCCCATCTATAGTGTCGTCGATCCCAAGGATCTGCACATCGAGGTGCTGCTGAGTGAAAAGAAGCTCAAGGGCGTGAAGCCAGGCAACGAGGTGAAAATCCATATCGATGCCTATCCCGATCGCACCTATCATGGAAGAGTGGAGTGGATCTTGCCGGCCAGTGCCGCTACTTTCGCGCTGGTGCCGCGAGATATCGCCAGTGGGGAATTCACCAAGCTCGATCAGCGATTTGGGGTGCGGATCACTATCGAGGATCCCACGCCAGATCTAAGAGTTGGAATGGGGGCGAGCGTTGCCATCGAGCGAAAATAGGGCTACATGGGAGATCACTACAAAAGAGCGGGCTCTTTATACCTTCATCGTGATGGTAGGCGCCTTCATGGCGATTTTGGATACGACGGTGGTAGACGTGATCGTGCCAAAGCTCACGGGCCCACTGGCCACCGATATGTATGGGGTACAGTGGATCATCACCAGCTATATGATCGCAGCCGCCATCGGGCTTTTGGTCTGCGAGTGGCTCATCAAGCGATTTGGCTCCAAAGCCATCTTTTTGGCAGGGGTGGCCATCTTCTCTTTGGCTTCCCTGGCCTGTGGGCTCTCCAACGCTTTGGAGCCCATCATCCTCGCGCGTACTTTCCAAGGTTTCGCCGAAGCCTTCATCATGGTCACAAGCCATGTGATGGTCTTTGGCTACTTTCATCCCAGCCAAAAGGGGCTGGCGATGGGGATCTTCGCTCTTGGGGTCAGTTTCGCTCCAGCCCTTGGGCCAACGATCGGCGGCTACTTGACGGAGTACTACAACTGGCGGATGGTCTTTTTTATCAATGTACCTATCGGTCTTTTGCTCTTTATTGCCGGAGCTTTGTATCTGCCAAAGGAGCGCTTTTTCGAGAAACTCCCTTTCAATTTTCTTAGCTTCTTCTTTCTCTCCTTGGCTACCGTAGCGCTGTTGGTGATGCTTGGGCGCGGCCAGCAGCTTGGATGGTTTAGCTCCATTCAGATTGGAGTGCTTCTCTTCGTCTCACTCATCTCCTACGCTTTGTATATGCTCAGCGAGCTGCTCTCTCGCCACAGTCTCATCGACTTTACACTTTTTAAAAACCTCGACTTCACCAGCGGAATACTGATCTATTTTTTCGTTTTGGGTTTTAGTATGTACCAGTACTTCTATCTGCTGCCGGTCTATTACGAGCATATCAAGCAGCTGCCCACCCTCGACGCCGGAATAGCTGTCTTTGCCTTTGCACTTTTCATCGGTATCTTTTCACCAATAGCCGGGATACTCAGCGACAAATTGGGAGCTCGGATCACCATCGCCATCGCCACACTCATCTATCTGGTGACGGCTCTTTTTTTCTTACCCCACCTCAATTACTATACTCCTTTGAGCCAAGCTATCCTCATCACCATCCCCTTTGGGATCGGGATGGGGATGTTTTTCGCTCCCGTGACGGTACTGATCCTAAAAAGCGCACCGGCTACCAAAAGCGAGCTTGCCATCGTGTTGATGGACTACGTGCGCTTTGTGGGCGGGAGTTTCGGTACGGCTCTGGCCACCAACAATATGGAGTACTTCAAAAATCTCAACTTCGATAGAATGGTAGAGATACAAAACCGCTCCTATGTAGAGTGGTTTTTACATAGATTTCAAGAGCTTATGGGAGTGTCGCAAGAGCTTGCACGAGAGCTCTTTCGCAACTACGAGCTCTTTATGAGCTACGACTACGGCTTTTACAACACCTTCATGCACGCAGGCTACTGGGCTCTTTTGGGGAGTCTGTTCGTACTGCTGCTCTTTAGACCAAAAAAGGAGTCTTCATGAAACGATTTGTCACACTACTGCTGCCTCTTGGCCTTTTGGCACATACGCTGCCCGAGATTTTGCACCATGTAGACCAAAATGGCCTGCTCGAAGCCAAAAAGTACGAAGTTTTGGCCAAAAAGCGGCTCTACGAAGCTGCCAAAGCCAAAAATCTCTTCAGTATCGACGCCTCGTTACAAGGAATCTGGCTCCATGAGACTCCCACGATGTCGCTGCATCTAAGTCTACCAGATATGCCACCCCTGCCAAGTAGATTCCAAGCGGCGGCCAAGGAGCAGTATACCGGTGAGCTGGCTATCTCTTATCCTCTTTTTACCGGATTTGCCATCACCAATCTGATCGAAAAAAGTAAGCTCGATATGGTAAAGACCCGGCTCGAAAAAAGAGATCTCAAGCGAAGACTCTATCTAAAAGCCGATGCTTTGTATGGTCACATCTACACATTGGAGCATACCAAGAGGGCTTTGCATAAAGCATTGCAGGCGATGGAGCTCTCCTACCGCAAGGCCAAAGGGTTCTACAAACAAGGCCTCATCCCCTTGAGCGATCTAAAAAACATCGAGGCCAAGCGCTATGAGATCGAGGCGAAACTTCAAGAGATAAAAGCCGCCACCTCCAGTCTCTATCAAGAGCTTGGCTATCTAAGCGGCCAAAAGATCCAAAGCATCGACGGGTTGCCCGATATCGAGCTGCCAAAAAATTTGGACGTAACCAAACGAGCCGATGTACTGGCACTCAAGAAAGCCTTGGCGATGGATAGAAAAGATGTGGCTTTGGCCAAAAGCGCTCTGTATCCCAAGCTCTTTGTCAAAGGAGCTCTGCGTGGATACGGAAACGACTTGAGTCTCTCGGGTGATGGGTATCGCAACGGCGATCAGAGCTATGCGGCGGTGCAGATGCGATACAACCTCTTCAACGGCTTTGGGGACAAGGCCAAGATCGAAGCGGTACGGGCGAAATTTTTGGCCAAAAGGAGCTTTTTGGATGACTATATCAAAAGAGCCAGGACTCAGCTGCGCAGCGACCAGCTCACTTTGAGAGCCCTCGAGAGCAAAAGAGTCTGGGCGAAAAAGCGGGTAGAGGCGGCCAGGAGCTACTATGAGCTGATAAAAGGGCGCTACGACAATCAACTATCAAGTGCCGACGAGCTGAGCCGCTCCATCGCTTCTTTGGCCGAAGCCAGAGCCCAGCTGGCCGGCGTGCGATCGAGGATCTTCGTGCAAAAGTGCAAGATCGCCTTGCAGGTATCTTTGGAGCATTTCGTCAAGGAGCTGGGACTGTGAGAGTGTCGCTGGTACTTGGCAGTGGGGGTGCGAGGGGTTACGCCCATATCGGTGTGATCGAGGAGTTGGAGGGGGCTGGATTTGAGATCGCTTCGATCAGTGGTGCGTCCATGGGGGCTTTGATCGGTGGACTCTATGCCGCCGGCGGACTTGAAGCCTACAAAGAGTGGGTACTGGGGCTTGATGTGTGGGATGTGGCGGCACTGCTGGATATCAGCTTCGATAAGCGTGGGCTCATCAAGGGCGAGAAGGTTTTTGCCAAACTGCACGAGATCGTAGGGGATGTGCGTATCGAGGAGCTGCCCATCAAATATACCGCCGTAGCTACCGATATCGAACAGAACAAGGAGGTGTGGTTCCAAGAAGGGGATCTGCTCCAAGCGATCCGCGCCTCCATCTCCATCCCCTCCTTTTTTACGCCGGTGCTGGTAGGTGGACGACTGCTGGTCGATGGGGGTGTGCTCAACCCTCTGCCCGTGGCTCCTACGATGAGCGACCATACACAAATGACGATAGCCGTGAATCTGTACGGGGAGTGGCAAACCCCCTCTATCGAAGTGCCAAAAGAGCATCGAGAGCGTCAAGAGCGCTTGGCCAAAGCGCTCCAGAAGCTGGCCGAGTATGCCAAATCCCTCACAAAAGATGAGGAGTATAGCTTTTTCGATATCGTCTCGCTCAGCTTCGATGCGATGCAAAAGACCCTCATACGCTACCGTCTCGCGGGCTATCCGCCAGATCATCTCATCGAAATCCCCCAAAACATCTGCGGGACCTACGACTTTCACAAAGCCTATGAGGTGATCGAGGCGGGAAGGCAGGCCGCTAGGCGCTTTTTGGCAGAAGCTGAGCGATGAGGCCTACCGATTGTTCCTGGCCGGTGAGGACATAGTGGAGCTCGTAGTAGTTGTTGATGATATATTCAAAATCCTCTTTGGCCTCCTCGTCGCAGGCTATGAGCAGTGAGCAGCCCACTTTCACCTCTACACTATCTTCGGGCATCAAGATGGTGGTACGTCTCTCTTCGCCGTGATACTCGTAGAGCAAGAAGAGGATCTTGTTTTTTTTGCGCCAGTCGGCTCTGGATCGCTTGAGTACCTCCAAAGTGATTTTCGCGCCGTTTTGGAGCTCTTTGGTCAGAGCGTACGCACTCTCTTCGTCGATGGTGATCTCAAAAAGAAGAGGGTTTTTGCCGATGGTGGCACTGAGCCGTCCTACCGTATTCATCGCCCAGATGTTGTCCTTTCGGTGGATGAGGCGGATGAATTTGTTGGCCAGAGGTTTGGCGATGAAGTTGTAGGTATATTTGGCCAAGATGCGTTCGAGGATATAGATCTTGTCGATTCTGGCCGATTTGAAGATACTGATATCCTCCAGTGAGTTCTCCCTGGCGATTGTGTAGATAGTGGGGTTGAGCTTTTTGGCGGTGGAGAGGATGGTGAGGTTGATCATATCGTCTTTTGTGGCGGCGATGATACAGGCAGCCTCCTTGATGCCCGCTTGCAGCAGTATCTTGATATCCTCCGCATCTCCGTAGATGGCGCTTTGCTTTCTTTTTTTGTACTCTTTTGAGTTGATATCTACAAAGACATACTCTATCCCAGCCCGCTCCAGTCCTTCGGCCAGCGCCTTGCCCATCCGACCGGCTCCACAGATGATATATTTGCCCTTTGGCAAGAATTCACGTTTTCTAATACGCAGGATATGGCCAAAGACCCACATCTCCAGCAGCCAGATATATGGAGCCGCTATCTCGAAATAGAGGCGATCGGAGATGATCTTGAAGGGGTTTTCTATGTGGCGGATACCGATATTGCGCAGATGCTCGGTGTTTTCTTTGGTGGTGGATTTGACGATGATGTCGATGCGTTTGTTGAGAAGCTTACACATCAAAGCGATCTTGGCGTTTTTGATGTCGTCTTCGAAAAGCACCACCACCCCTCGGCAGTTCTTTTCGTGGATACCGGCGAGTTTGAGGGTCTGGGGTTTGGTGGTGTCGGCGGCGATGGCGGGGACTTCGGGGATGAAGTTTTCCAGCTCGATCTCTTCGATCTTGGTCTCGTCCTTGTCTACCACCACTGTACGGATCCCCTCGTCGCTGAGGCGGTTGATGATCTCTTTGGTGACGTTGTTGTAGCCAAGTACTATGATAAAAGGCTCGCCAAGCTTTCGTACCTTGGAGCGAAACCGGGCGATGGAGAGCTCACGGGCCAGTTTCTTGTCCTGGATGAGAGCTACGATGTTCCCGATGCCGTAGAACCAGCCGATCACCGTGAGGTAGATACAAGCACTCACCCAAAGTCTTTGGGGGTAGGTGAAGGTGTAAGGGGCTTCGCCAAAGCCTATGGTGGTAGCCATGTAGCTGACGAAGTAGAAAGCGTCGAAAAAGGTCATATAGTAGGGATTGCCCTGGTCGTCCTGACCAGGGATGAGGGTGAGACCCAAAATGGATATGGTGAAGGTGGTAATAATGACCAATAGAGGGATGCGCATCCGATGGATGATGATCCAGACGCTGTTTGATTCCATTCTACCTCTTCGATTTGAGGGTATCGCCGATAAAGAGCAGTACCGAGACGATATTGGCCAAAAGCGCTCCACCACTCATGGAGATGATGGCCACGGTGGCTTCGAGGTCGAGTCCTCCAAAGGCGTAGACAGCCAGTGCCCAGACGGTGGCCGCACCGATGAGCTGGATATCGGCGACGAGGCTGGTGGCCAAAAGTACCGAACCCAGCTGCGTCTTGTCGCCAAGTTTGAGGATGGTGGCGATGAGATTGACTACGATGGCGGCGAAGAGCTCATATTTGCTGTGGTAGTCGATATTGGCCGGATCGCCGTAGAAAAAGCCGAAGTTGGTGGTCATCGCCAAGATGAAGAAAAAGCCGCTTATCACTTTTTGGATATTCATACAACTCCTTTGATGTTAGTGTAAAATGTAGCAACTTATAAACCGCTAAAGGAGAGGTATGAAAAGAAGTGCGGGAATTCTTCCTTTCAAGATACGAAACGGCCGATTGATGGTCTATCTTGGCCATTTTGGTGGGCCCTTCTGGGCTCATAAAAAAAGAAGCTGGGGTGTGATCAAGGGGGAAGTGGAGGAGGGAGAAGAGG
>JALWZJ010000031.1 GCA_027002625.1 Campylobacterales bacterium | reverse complement strand
GGAGCGATAGGATCGTACTCTCCCCTCCCCTCGGCGGACAAAAATCTTGGATCATACCCACACTTGATAAAAAATCGCAAAATACTTATAGCTCGGTAAGCGGAAAGCTCCCAGTTGTTTTTGAACCGCTTGGAGTGGATGGGAGTGCTGTCGGTGTAGCCTACGATCGTTAGATGAAAGCCGCTTCGTTTGAGGCGTTTGCACAGCGTACTGAAATAGGCCCGAGCCTCACGAGTGGGCTGAGCGCTTCCTGGCAAAAAGATCTTGTCACTCGCTACACGCAGTGTGATTTTACTCCCGTGATCGATCACTTCGGCTTCGATACCCGCTCGCCGTAAAGACTCTTTTATTTCGCTCAACTCTTTTAAAATCGCTTTTTTCTTTTTGAGTCTTGGGTGCATATCCTTAAAATCGAGCTCTATTTTGTTCTTGATCAAAGATCTGGAGGTATCGGTCATGCTTCTACCCCCGAAGGCTTCCGTAAGGCCTCTGATCGATTGGTAGAACTTCTCTATCGATACGGTGCTCATGGAGTACAAAAGGATGAAAAAGGTGAGCAGCAGCGACATCAAGTCGCCGAAACTGACCAGCCATCCCGGGATACTGGCACACTCCTGCTTCTTCTTTTTGGCCATCTCTTATCCTGACACTTCCACTCCAAAGAGTGCCGAGAGCTGCTGCTGCAACGAGTTTGGATTGACCCCTTTTTCTATACTTTTGATGGTGATGATGTAGGACTCTTTGTACAAGAGCAGCAGATCTTTGTAGTATTTGAGTTTTTTGGCAATCGGGATACACAGCACGTTGGCCAAGATCGCTCCATAAAGAGTGGTGATCATCGCCACGGCCATACCGGGTCCCAATGCCGCCGGATCGGAGAGGTTTTGGAGCATCTGGATAAGGCCTATCAAAGTACCTATCATCCCCATCGCCGGGAAAAGCTCTCCCAACGCATCCCATACCTTCACTTCGGTATCGAGCTTTTGATCCTCTTGGGAGATGGCGTTTTCGAAGTTGGCCTCTATCTCTTCCACGCTCTGTCCATCGATGAGCATTCGCATGAGATTGCCAAGAATCTTATCTTTTTCGTAAAATTTGTCGATATCGGCTTCAAGGGCCAATATCCCCTCTTTTCTCGCCTTTTTGGTAGCCTCCACCAAAAAATCGATCAGCTCCAACGGATCTGGTAGGCCCGGTTTGAAGACCTTTTTGATCGCTTTGACACCACTCAAGAAATCTTTGAGAGGGAAAGCGGCCAAAGAGGCGGCGAATCCACCCCCTATGACGATCAAGATAGAAGGACCGTTGATAAATGCCCCTGGACTCCCTCCTATGACGATGGAGATGATGATGAGTAGCCATGCGCCGGCCAGACCTATAACCGTACCTAAATCCATGGGGTGTCCCTCACGTTGTGATAGTTTGGTAGATTATCGGATGAGCTCGCTATTTTTTGAGGAGTCGTGCCACTTCTTGCATAGCCTCTATCATCTCCTCGTAGCTTTGATAGTGGCGTTCTATTCTATTGCCTTTGGTGTCTATGAAGATGAGGGTGTAGCTTTGGAGCTGGAGCTGCTCTTTGTTTTGTTCGTACCACTCCATAGAGACGGTGGTCACCACATCTTGGTGACGCACCAGGACGCTGGGATAGATATTCGAGATACTCTCAAGATCGATGCCGTCGTATCGCATCACTACTTTTTAGGCTCTTTCTCCACTATCTCGCGACAGATGATGCAGTATTTGGCGAAGGGCTTGATTTTGAGACGCAGAGGTTTTATGGGCTCTCCACACATTTCACATATTCCATACTCGCCCTCTTCTATCTTTTTCAAAGCCTCTTCGATCTCCAATAGTTCACGCTGCTGCTGCTCCTCTATCGCTCGCTCGATCATATTGTCCGTACACAGCGAGGCGTAATCTCCGTCATCGTTGATTTCCGTATTTTGCAGGTCGGCCAGTTCCGCTCTTGCCGTATCGAGATTACTTAGGATCTGCTCTTTACGTTCGATCAAAAGTGCCTTGAAATACTTGATATCCATCTATCTTGTCCTCATCATAAATTTGCGCAATTTTATCATAACAAGCTTTTTGAATTATTAAACAGATATAATCAAAATTTAATTTCGATATAATTAGCGAAAAATTACATAGGAGTGACCATGAGCCTCAAAGAGCGACTACAACAAGACCTCAAAACTGCGATGAAAGAGAAAGATACCTTCAAACGCGATACGATCCGATTTTTGATGAGTGCCATCAAGCAGGTGGAAGTGGATACCAGAAAAGAGCTCAGCGACGAAGATATCGTCAAAATCATCCAAAAAAGCGTCAAACAGCGAGAAGAGGCGGCCCAGCAGTACAAAGAGGGAGGCAGAGAGGATCTATACGAAAAAGAGACCAAAGAGGCCGAGCTGCTCAAAACCTATCTGCCCAAGCAGCTCAGCGACGAGGAGCTTAGAGCCGAGCTTGAGCGGATCATTCAAGAAGTAGGTGCTACAAGTATGAAAGATATGGGCAAGGTGATGGGTGTCGCCACCAAAAAGTTGGCCGGCAAAGCCGATGGCAAGCGAATCAACCAGATGGTCAAGGAGCTATTGGGATAGCCCCTTGATCTTGCGCACGGCCGAAGCGATATCGCTTTGGCGCATGAAGTGCTCCCCTATCAAAAATGCGTCCACTCCTATATCGTGCAACTCTTTGACCTGCTCATGGGAGTGGATACCACTCTCAGCGACGATGATTTTCCCTTTTGGGATGAGTGGGACCAGCTTGTGACTGAGACTCACATCCACCTCGAAGGTCTCCAGATTTCTATGATTGATACCGATGATGTTGGCTCCGGCGAAGATCGCTTTGACAAGATCTTTCTTGTCATGGATCTCCACCAGCGCCTCCATTCCCAGGTGCCAAGTGTACTCCAAAAGCTCCTTGAGCTCTTTGCGGCTAAGTGCCTTGGCGATGAGCAGCACAAAATCCGCCCCATAGACCAACGCTTCCACCAGCTGATATTTGTCGATGATGAAGTCCTTGCGCAATAGCGGCATCGGTACGTAGCGGCGTATCTGAGTCAGATACTCGATGTCACCTTGGAAGTAGTGTGGCTCCGTGAGCACACTCAAAGCGTTCGCCCCACCCTTTTCATACTCCTTGGCTATCGCTATAGGATCGAAATCTTGGCGTATCACCCCTTTGCTGGGACTCGCTTTTTTCACTTCTGCTATTATTTTATAAGGATCTTCAGGAGTGCTACGCAACGCATCCTCCACAGGACGGGGGACGAAGGGGTTGTAGGCCAGGCTTCGTCCCAACCATTCCAGTGGAAACTCCTTTTTTCGTCGCTCCACATCCTCTTTGGTCTTTTTTATGATTTCATCGAGTATCACTGCTTTTCCTTTGCGCATTGTTCGATCTTTTGTAGATGTGATTGTATCTCAGGATCTTTTAAACCAAGATCATAGTAGACCCGTTTGATGATTTTCAAAGCCTCTTTGCATCTTCCAAGCTTATAATATCCCCACGCCAGGGAGTCGAGATAGTACGGAGAATCCGGCTCTTTGGCCAAAGCCCTCTTGACCAGCTCAATCCCTCGGGGGATATCGAGATCATGCTCGATATAAAGATACCCAAGATAGTTTTCATAAAGTGGATTGTCCACCTTTTGTATGGCCTCTTCCAGCTTTTTAGCCACATCTTCCAAAAGTCTTTTGTCTTTGACTTTCGCTTTTTCATACTCGAAGATCGCTGCTTGAGCCAAATAATCGGGATCTCTGGTCTGCTCATAGAGCTTTAGAGCCAATGTATAGGCATGGTCATAATCCCTGACCGCTCGGTACAGGTCCAATAAAAGCTTTTTATCCCCACTCTTTTTGGCCCACTCGATAGCCTTTTGAAAATTTTTTTCGTAGATATAGAGCTCTATGATCTTTTTAAGATAGGGCTCTTCATGGTAGGTCTGGTAAAGCCTTTTGTAGGTGGAGATGAGCCCCTCTATGTTGTTTTGGAGGCTGTACATGGAAGCGAGGGTCGCACAAGTGTTTTTTTTGCAGCCGTACATCCGTATATGAGTCTCCAAATAGGCGATCGCCTCCTCTTTTTTGTCCAGGTAGAAATACATGATATAGGCGATGCTGTTGACGAGTCGATCCGTCGGATGGATGGCGTAGGCGCTTTTGTAGTATTTGAGCGCCAATTCGTAGCGCTTTTGAGCCAGATAGATCGACCCCAAAAACTCCAGATCCTTAGGGTCCTTTTGGATACGCAGAGCTTTTTGGATCCACTGGATTGCCTTGTCGTACTCCTTTTTGGCCAAAGCCACCGATGCTGCCAGTTCGTAGAGCTTTTTGTCTGGATGACGTTCGAGCTCTTGGGTGATATATTGCATCGCTTCGTCGTATCTTTTTGCTTTGATGAGGTTTTCGATCAATTTGTACAAAATCTCTTTGGATTTGGTGAGTGTATAGAGCTTTTGGTACAAAGAGGAGGCTACGGCATAGTAGCCATTGGATTCGAGATAGACCGCCTCTATGAGCAGCGCATCGATGCGAGACTCCTCCTGCGAGGGTTGTGGTCGCTTTGGAGCACACCCGGCGATGAGTAGCGCTATGAGGAGTGGGGATAGATACCTTTGCATTCTTTGCATACCTCTTCGATTTTGTCTCTGTTTTTGTACTGATCCCAAAAAGGAAAACTTCTACACTGCTGCGGCCGCACGGGATAGATCTCGCATCCGCCCTTTTTTTCATCGAAAAAGAGGCATAGATGTTCCCCATTTTTTTTGATCTCTTTGATGGTGAAGCGATATCCCTCTTTTTTGAGGCAACGATCTATGAACTTTTGGAGATCCATCTCCAAAAACTGGGCGATCTGGGCGATCTCCTCTTTGGAGACCCATACATACCCGCTCTCTCCTCTACAACAAGCCCCATCACAGCTATGGCACGCCTCGGGATCGAAGGAGAATTCAAAGCCCTCTTTGGTGATTAGATTTCGCATTTTATACTGTGGACTCCTACTTTTTTGAATATCTTTTGGGTCGATTCTTGGTATTTGCCGTTTTGGCCAAAAACTATAAGCGGAGGCAAGATCTTGCTCATCGCCTTGGAGCCCTTTTTGGCCATGATCATTACCAGCGAAGCATCCTTGTGTGCATTTGGATGGACGAAGCGTATCGCCTCCGCCCTAAACTGATGGCGCTCCAGTTTGGCCAAAACGGTCTGGAGCTGCTTGGCATCATAGCAAAAGATGAGACTCCCTT
This sequence comes from Campylobacterales bacterium, assembly GCA_027002625.1. GTDB lineage: Bacteria > Campylobacterota > Campylobacteria > Campylobacterales > Nitratiruptoraceae > Nitratiruptor. The sequence continues at coordinate 2,295 of JALWZJ010000031.1, read as the reverse complement.
TTGGCTTGAGTATCTGGGCACTCTTTTTCAAAAAATCCCCCAAGGGCAGATGGCCCGAATATCTGGCTTTGTCGATACGTTCGTTTTGGCTGCGCACTACGCCGGTGTGATAAAACGGGGGATTGGTCACGATATAGTCGAATTTCTTTTCGAAAATCATATGCAAGAAGTTGCCATAATAGATCCGAATATCCTTTTTATTGGCTTTGGCATTGATCTTGGCTATCTGGATAAAGTGCTCTTGCATCTCTATGGCGCTCACCCTGACCTTGGGATAGTCCCTGGCGATCAGCAACGCCAAGATACCGGAACCCGTCCCCACATCCAGCACATCACCCTTGAGCTCGAAATTGGTCACGAAGTCATACAAAAAGATCGTGTCGCTATTGTAGCAGTACCCCTCTTTTGGCTGATAGATGACCATCTCGCTCCTTTATTTGCTATAATTTTACCCAAAAAAGGGGCATTATGATAATCATCCCGGCTCGCCTATCCTCCACACGCTTTCCCAAAAAAGTCCTCCATCCCATCGATGGCCTGCCGATGGTGATCAAAACGGCCCAGCAAGCTGCCCAGGTGGACGAGGTAGTGATAGCTACGGACGACGAGTCGATCCTTCAGGTAGCCAAGAGCCACGGCTTCGAGGCAGTGATGACCAATCCCCACCACAAAAGCGGTACGGATAGAGTCAACGAAGCGGCCGCCATACTGGGGCTGGACGAGAAGGAGATCATCATCAACGTCCAAGCCGACGAGCCTTTCATCGAACCGGAAGTGATCCAAAAAGTCAAAGAGCTGACACACAAAATGAGACAAAACGAAGAGGTGATGATCTGCAGTGCCTACAAAAAAGCTCCTTTACCGGATAGCAACGATCCCCATACCGTCAAAGTGGTCCTCGACGGGGGAGAGTTCGCCCTCTACTTCTCACGCAGCCAGATCCCCTACCCCCAAAGCGCCCTTGAGCGGATCGATATCCATCTGGGCATCTACGGATATACCAAAAAGATGCTGGAGCGATTTTGCTCACTTCCTATAGCCCCTTTGGAAAAGATAGAAGGTCTGGAGCAGTTACGGGCTTTGTATCACGGCTATAAGATCGCCATGACCCAAGTGGTCTCACGCAGCATCGGTATCGACACGCCTGCCGATCTCGAAAGGCTCCCTTTGTAGATAGGGCTTTGGTTTGCCGATATAATAGCCCTGGGCTCCGTCGATGCCCAGACGCTCCATCATCCGCAAAGTCTCTTCATCCTCCACGAACTCCCCTATCGTCTCGATACCAATATGTTTGGCAAAAAGCACGATGCTTTGGATCAGTTTCTTCGCGTTTGGATTGGTGTTGAGCTGGGTGATGAGAGAACCGTCGAGTTTGATGATATCGGGCTCCAATGTAAGAAAGTAGTTGAAGTTGGAGTAGCCGCTACCAAAATCGTCCAGCGCGATTTTGCATCCGCTCTTTTGAAAATAGTCTATCTTGGCCAAAATCCTCTCATCATCCCCCTTGAGCTCTTCATTCTCCAAAAGCTCCAAGACCAAAAATTGACGGTAAGCTCGGTTCTTTTCGATGAGCTCTTTTATGGTGTTGAAATACTCCTCATCCGCAAAGTCCGATTTGTTGAAGTTTATACTGATCGTCACTCGCTCTTTTTTGATCGTCTCGAAGGCTTTTTGTAGCACCTGTCTGGCAAACTCTCTATAAACGTTGGTCTGAAAGATCGTGAGCAAAAATTGATGAGGCAAATAGAGCTTGTCACCATCTTTGAGTCTGGCCAGTGCTTCATATTTGTCGATCTTTTTGGTTCGGATATTGAATATAGGCTGGAAATGGAGCACCACATTGCCCTCTTTGATCAGCTGCGATATTTTGTTGAAGCTTAGATATCCTATAGTAGCATCTGCCTCTTCGTAAAATTTGAGCCTGTTTCGCCCTCCGTTTTTGGCATGATAGAGCTCCTTATCCGCCTTTTTAATCGCATCGCTCAAAGTCTCTTCCAGATAAGGGACCAGATTGACCCCTATCGAAGAGGTGATCTTGACCCTGTCGCCATCGTTGATGGAGGTGGAGGTTTCGTTGATTATACGATGAAGCCGTTCGAAAAAGTTTTTGAAATCTTCGCTTCGATTCTTGCGAGCCACCAGCAAAAACTCATCTCCTCCATAACGGATCAAGATATCTTCACTGCGGATGTTGGTGGTGATCGTTTTGGCGATCTTTTTGATCACTTCATCCCCCACATCGTGGCCGTAAAGATCATTGATCAGCTTGAAGTAGTCCAGATCGATCATCGCCAG
>JALWZJ010000030.1 GCA_027002625.1 Campylobacterales bacterium | reverse complement strand
CTCCAAGATCTCTTTTTTCAAGAAAATATCGCTCAAGAAGTGATAAAGGGACTTGAGGAGTTGGCTGGTAGTGTAATGGAAAGCGTCGTAATCGTCGGGGCACCTCTGTGGTACCAAGATCGGCTCTACAACTGCGCCGTGGTCTTGCACGATGGTAAGATCCGAGGGATCGTGCCAAAAACTTACTTGGCCAATTACCGGGAATTTTACGAGAAACGGTGGTTTAGTAGCGGTAAAGAGATAAAAAATGCCACTTTGCTGGGAGCTCCTTTTGGTGTGGATCTGCTCTTCGAGGCTGGGGAGGTGCGCTTTGGGATCGAGATATGTGAGGATCTGTGGAGTGTGGTGCCCCCATCTTTTTTTCAAGCAGCAGCGGGAGCCCAGCTACTTTTCAATCTCTCGGCCAGTGATGAGCTGGTGGGCAAGCACGCCTACCGCAAGCAGCTGGTCCAAAGTCAGAGTGCCAGATGTGTGGCTGCGTATGTCTACGCCAGCAGCGGGCCTGGAGAGAGTAGTGCCGATCTGTGCTACTCTGGAGCCACGATGATTGCCGAAAATGGAGCCCTTTTGGCCGAAGGGGAGCGGTTTGTGCTGGATGGCAGTGGTTGTGTGGCCGATATCGATATCCACAAGCTGCGCTCCTTGCGTAGAGCCGAGACCAGCTTCGCCGACGCTCCCAAGCCCTGTTTTCGGATCATAGAGCTGGAGGAGCCAGTAGCGAGTGATGGGAGTAAAAGATACTACGATCCCCGCCCCTTCGTGCCAAGCCAAAGAGCCAAAAAAGATGAGGTCTGCTCCGAAATCTTCGCTATCCAGTCTACGGCTCTTGCCAGACGCATCGCCCATATTGGTGACCCGAAGCTGGTGATTGGGGTGAGTGGGGGACTGGACTCTACATTGGCGCTGCTTGTGTGTGTGGAGGCGTGCAAGAAGCTTGGCAAGCCTTTTGGTGACATCGTAGCTATCTCCATGCCAGGGCCCGGCACCACCCAGCAGACCCGAGAGAGTGCCCAGGAGCTGTGCGAGGCTTTGGGAGTGAGCTTCGAAGAGATCCCGATCACCGAAGCGGTGCAGCAGCACCTGGGGGCCATCGGACACAATCTGCAGACGCTGGATGTGACCTACGAAAACGCTCAAGCCAGGGAGCGCACCCAGATCTTGATGGATAAGGCCAATATGGTGGGTGGCATCGTCGTGGGTACCGGGGATCTGAGCGAAATAGCTCTGGGATTTGCCACCTACAATGGCGATCACATGGCGATGTACCATGTCAATGCGGGTGTGCCCAAGACTTTGGTGCGCTATGTGATCGAGTGGGTGGCGAGCCAGGAGCCAGACTTGGCCAAAACGCTGCTGGCCATCATCAAGCGCCCCATCTCTCCCGAGCTCTTGCCGCCAAAAGAGGGAGAGATCTCCCAAAAGACGGAGCAGATCATCGGTCCCTACGAGCTGCACGACTTTTTCTTGTATCATTTCATCAAGTATGGGGCCAGACCCAAAAAGCTTCTTCATATCGCCAAGCTCGCTTTTGGCCAAAAATATAGCCAAGAGGAGCTGGGAAAGTATCTTGAGATCTTTTTGCGCCGCTTCTTCGCCAACCAGTTCAAGCGCGATGCGATGCCAGATGGGGTGAAAGTGGGGACTATCGCTCTTAGCCCCAGAGGGGATTGGCGCATGGCGAGTGACATGAGGCCGGATATGTGGATGGAGGAGTTGGACAATGGGAATGATTGAGTATTTACCTCACTATACATACGAAGATTATAAAAAGTGGGAAGGCAAATGGGAGCTGATTTACGGCGTAGCATATGCCATGGCACCGGCTCCGATGATAGAGCATCAAAGAGTGAGCAACAATATCGCGTGGGAGCTCAAAGAGGCACTAAAAGAGTGCAAAGAGTGTATAGCACTGCTACCCGTAGATTGGAAGATTAGCGACGATACGGTGGTTCAGCCAGACAATATGGTCTACTGCGGTACGATAGAAAATCCCAACTACCTTACAAAAGCGCCAAAAATGATCTTTGAAGTGATCTCTCCCTCTACTGCGCTCAAAGATACCAATCTAAAATTCGAGCTGTATGAGAGGGAGGGAGTGCTCTATTATGTGCTGGTCCATCCTTTGGACAAGGTAGCCAAGGTCTATCGCTACAAAGATGGCAGATACCAAAAGGTGTGTGACTGCTCGCAGGAGGTTTTGGAGTTTGATATCGGTGTGTGTCAATTCAGCTTTGATTTTGGCAGGATCTGGTGATGTTGGTACATATCTGCTGTAGTGTCGATAGCCACTTTTTTTTGCAGCGGCTCCAAAAGGAGTATGGCAAGGATCTGGTAGGCTACTTTTACGACCCCAATATCCATCCCTACAGCGAATATCGCTTGCGCCTTTTGGATGTGCAAAGAAGCTGCAAGAAGCTTGGCATCCCACTCATCGAGGGGGAGTACGATTACGAGTCGTGGCTCAAGGCGGTGCGGGGGCTGGAGAAGGAGCCCGAAAAGGGAGCAAGGTGTATGGTCTGCTTCGACAAGCGGCTCAAAAATGCGGCCCAAAAGGCCAAGGAGCTTGGGATCGAGCGCTATACTACCACGTTGCTTGTAAGCCCCCTAAAATCCCAAGAGCAGCTCAAAAAGAGTGCGGCCGAAGTGGACAAGGAACTTGGGACCAAATTTGTCTTTGTAGATTATAGAAGCGGCGGTGGCACCCAGGAGCAGGCCAGAGTCACCAAAGAAGAACAGCTCTATCGCCAAGACTACTGTGGCTGTATCTTCGGTCTATCGATGCAGCGAGAGGCCAAAGAGCAGCTGATGGATGAGATGATCTGTCCGGTGCACAAGCAGACCCTGCCAGCCTCTATCGAAGAGCGGCTGGCAATGTACCAAAAGCGTATGGATCTCGAAGAGCAAGGCATCGAGTATAAAATCATACGAAAAAGATTTTTAAACTACCGGCTGCTTCGAGGCTTCGTACGTATCCAAAAAGAGGTGGTGCCCAGCTACATCCTCTCTTATTCTCATCTGCGCCGTGACTACGCCAAGGCCAAGATAGAGTTCGTCCATCAAGGGATCGGCTATGCCAACAAAGATGAAATACGAGTAGTGGATATAGATTGGCTCAACGACTGTTTGGGTACCGATTTTGCAAATACCAAAGAGCTCTATTTTGCCGGCCTTACTCAAGCCCAGGAGACCAAAGTGCGCCAAGTGGTGGATGGCGAGAGTCACAGTTTGTCACCGATAGTAGTTTTGGATAAAATTCCACAAAAGTTCGAGATCCATATCGACGCGACAAGCTACAAAGATATCAAAGAAGAACTACTGATAAAGGATAAGCAATGTTAGATGTGGTCCAGATCCAAAAGATTTTGCCCCACCGCTACCCCTTCTTGCTTGTGGATAGAGTGGTGCAGATGGAGGAGGGCAAGAGTATCGTAGCCTACAAAAACGTCAGTATCAGCGAGCCGGTCTTTGAGGGTCATTTTCCGGGGCATCCTATATATCCAGGTGTGATGATCATCGAAGGAATGGCGCAAGCTGGTGGGATATTGGCTTTTGAGAGCTCTTCACAAGAGGAGCAAGAGGCGGCCAAAGAGAAGGTGGTCTACTTCATGAGTATCGACAAGGCCAAGTTTCGCCAGCCGGTGCGGCCAGGAGATAGGTTGGAGTACCACCTCACTGTCCTCAAGCACAGGGGCGATATCTGGGTGCTGAAGGGCGAAGCCTATGTGGACGAGACCCTGGTGGCTGAAGCTGAGCTCAAAGCCATGATCGTGGACAAGTGATGATCTCTCCTCAAGCCATCATCGAAGAGGGAGCGAAGATCGGCAAAAATGTCAGAATCGACGCCAACGTCTTCGTCTCCAAAGATGCGGTCATAGAGGACAACTGCCACATAGCCCATGGAGCGGCTATCTATGGCAAGACCTTTATAGGCGAGAGGACGAAGATCTTCTCTTATGCCGTAGTGGGCTCCATTCCACAAGACCTCAAGTACAAGGGTGAGGATGTGGAGCTCATTATCGGGCGCCACAATATCATCAGAGAGTTTACGCTGCTAAATCCCGGCACCGAAGGGGGTGGAGGCAAGACTACCATAGGGGACCACAATCTACTGATGGGCTATGTGCATGTGGCCCACGACTGCCATATCGGCAATCACTGCATCCTGGCCAATGCCGCCACGCTGGCCGGCCATGTGGAAATAGGAGATTATGTGGTGATCGGCGGGATGACGCCTGTGCATCAGTTTGTAAAAATCGGCGATTATGCTATGATAGCCGGAGCCAGTGCCGTTAGTCAAGATATTCCGCCATACTGCCTCGCTGAAGGAAACAGAGCGAAGCTTCGAGGCCTCAATCTCACAGGTATTAGAAGACGGCTTGGCAGTGAAGCGGTCAACGAGCTCAAAAGAGCCTATAAGGGGCTCTTTTTGTCTGGCAAACCTTTGCAAGAGAGCGCAAAAAAACTGCTGGAACACCCGAGCGAGCATGTACAAAAACTGGCCCGCTTCGTCCTGGAGACCAAGCGGGGTATCCCATATCGATAAAGAGGAAAAAGATGCTAAAAAAGTGTAATTTTTGTGGAAGTTTCGAAAGTAGAGACAATCCACTCATCGCAGGGCAAGACAGCTCTGTCTATATCTGCAAAAACTGTATCGTCTCGGCCTACAAGATACTCTTTGGTGACGAAGAGAAAGAGGAGAACGATCTCAAACTCGATTATCTCCCTACACCAAAAGAGCTCAAGGCGATTTTGGACGAGTATGTGATCGGCCAAGAGAAAGCCAAAAAGGTCTTTAGCGTAGCGGTCTACAACCACTACAAACGGATCTTCAAGCAGCCAGAATTTGAAGATGAGGATGAGACGGAGATCGCAAAATCCAACGTTTTGTTTATCGGTCCTACAGGGAGCGGAAAGACGCTCATGGCTCAGACTATGGCGAGAGTCCTCGATGTGCCGCTGGCCATCGCCGATGCGACAAGTCTCACGGAGGCTGGGTATGTGGGTGAGGATGTGGAGAATATCCTCACCAGGCTCTACCATGCAGCGGACGAGGATGTGAAAAAAGCGGAGCGAGGTATCGTCTTTATCGACGAGATCGACAAGATAGCACGTCTGGGAGAAAACCGCAGTATCACCAGAGACGTAAGCGGCGAAGGGGTCCAGCAAGCGCTGCTCAAGATCATCGAAGGAAGCGTGGTCAATATCAGTGCCAAAGGTGGCAGAAAACATCCCAACCAGGAGTTCGTGCAGATCGATACCTCCAATATTCTCTTTATCTGTGGCGGAGCCTTCGATGGGCTTACCGACATTATCAAAAGACGTCTTGGTGGTAATGTCCTTGGCTTTGGCCAAGAAAAAAGAAGCAAAAAAGATGAAGAGGATCTGCTGAGCTACGTAGAGCCAGAAGATCTGGTCCATTATGGACTCATCCCAGAGCTCATCGGACGGCTCCATATGATCGCCACACTCAATCAGCTAAGTCGCGAAGATATGGTGCGTATCTTGACTGAACCCAAAAACGCCCTTGTCAAGCAGTACAAAAAGCTTTTTGCCATGGATGGGGTGGAGCTGACTTTCGAAAAAGAGGCACTAGAGGCTATCGCAGATCTTGCCATCAAAAGACGCACGGGTGCGAGGGGGCTTCGCTCCATTATGGAGGAGATCATGGTCGATATCATGTTCAACCTCCCAGAATACAAAGGCTATGAGGTGGTGATCACCAAAGATGTGGTAGAGAAAAAAGCCGAGCCGATACTCATCAAAAAAGAGAAACAAAGCGCATAAGGGCGAGTAATGGTATTTGACAAACTGATCGGGATGTTTTCGAACGATATGGGGATCGACCTGGGGACTGCCAATACCCTGGTGCTCAGCCGTGGGGAGGGGATCATCATCAACGAACCCTCCGTCGTCGCCATCAAAAGCGACAAGCATGGACGCCAGCGTATCTTGGCCGTAGGGCGAGAGGCCAAGGAGATGGTGGGTAAGACCCCGGGAGATATCAAGGCGATCAGGCCCATGAAAGATGGGGTGATAGCAGACTTCGATATCACCGAAAAGATGATACGCTACTTCATCGAAAAAGCCCACAAACGCAAAGCCTTCATCCGTCCTCGTATCATCATCTGTGTCCCCTATGGTCTGACACAAGTGGAGCGAAAAGCGGTCAAAGAGTCGGCTCTGAGTGCTGGGGCAAGAGAGGTCTACCTCATCGAAGAGCCGATGGCTGCGGCCATCGGAGCGGGACTGCCGGTCAAAGAGCCCCAAGGCAGCCTGGTAGTCGATATCGGAGGAGGAACCACCGAGATAGGTGTGATATCCTTGGGAGGCCTCGTAGTGAGCAAGTCGATCCGGGTGGCCGGTGACAAGATCGATGCCGCCATCATGGACTACATCAAGAAAAAGTACAATCTCGTCATCGGTGAGCGGGTAGCGGAGGATCTCAAGATCGAGATCGGTACCGCACTGCCGTTGGAGGAACCTCTCAAGATGAGTGTGACGGGGCGAGACCAGGTGGGAGGACTGCTCAACAGCATCACCGTGACCAGTGAAGATATCTACGAAGCGATGAAAGAGCCTTTGCGCTCTATAGCCGAAGCTCTCAAAGATGTGCTCGAAGAGACGCCACCCGAGCTTGCCGGAGACATCATCGAAAACGGGATCATGCTCACAGGCGGCGGGGCGCTCATACGCAACTTGGACAAATACCTCTCCCAGATCGTAAAAATCCCCGTTTTCATAGCCGACGAGCCGCTCTTGGCTGTGGCGAAGGGAACAGGGCATGTATTAGAGGAGATCGAGATACTACAGCAACTCTCCGATGAGTAGACGCCTTCTTCTAATCTTTGCAGCCCTTGCAGGGCTCTGGATCTTATATAAAACCAACTCTTTTTTTTCCAATTCTTTGCTCACTATCGCCAATAGTGTAAAATCGAGATTTTTGACTCTGGAGCAGAGACTTTACGAAGAGTGGCAAAAACATTTCGAGCAAGCCAAGCGTATCGAAACGCTTCAAAAGCGTGTGCAAACTCTCATCCCCTACAAGATCCTTTATAAAGAGCTTGAAGATCAGCTACGAGAGTTGAGCAAGGAGTGCAACCTCTCCTTGCCGACTGTACCAAACGTACAGCCTGTGATGGCCATATCCTATGCACGACTGGGGGATTTTACTTCCATGTGGCTGGATGCGACTATCCCGAAAGGGCGGATCTACGGACTTTTGAAAAATGGGCAAGTAGCCGGTATCGCCATAGAGTCACAAGGAAGAGCCAAAGGGTTGCTCAACGGCAACAAACAGTGCTCTTATGGGGTAGTGGTAGGAGAAAAGGCCAACGGCATAGCTATGGGAAGCGGAGACAACCGCTACGTGATCGTCAAATACATTCCAAACTACGAACCGATCCATGCGGGCCAAAGAGTCAAGACCAACGGACTCGATCGTATCTTTGTCTATGGACTGGATGTGGGAGTGGTGAGCCAAGTGTGGCAGGAGGGGAGCTACAAGGTAGCCAAAGTGCGCACCTTCGCCGATCTGTCCCATCCCAGATTTTTTTGGCTAATGAAGTTATAAACATAAATTGGATAAAATCGAAAACTAAAACCACAAGGG
>JALWZJ010000029.1 GCA_027002625.1 Campylobacterales bacterium | reverse complement strand
TTAAAGTGGTGGGGCCTTGGAGTGTGCAAGCTGGGGTTCGTTACGACACTACCGATATCGATGCCAATGGCTTGCACCATCCAACCATCGCCAATATCGCAGCCATCCAAAACTACTACAAAGGCAAGACTTCCAAAAGCTACAACGACATCAGCGCCAACCTTTTGGCCAAATATCGTCTGAGCGAGCAGAACGCTCTTTATATCGGACTTGGCCAAGGAGTACGGGTTCCTGACGCTCAAGAGCTCTATTTTATTGGATTTATGATGGGCAACTGGAGTAGAAGGGGAAATCCAGATCTTAAAGAGAGTAAAAATAGAGAGCTGGATATGGGTTTTGAAGGAGTGGTATGGGCAGATACTTCGCTTCGTATCAATCTCTTTTATAGCGATCTCAAAGACTATATCTACGCTTATCGCACCAACCAAGGCAACAAAGATCCACAAAAATACTACCTCACATGGAGCAACATCGACGCACATATCTATGGAGGAAGCGTGGATTTGGCCAAACCTTTCGGAGATTTTTGGCTTGCCGAGGCAAGTGCTTCGTACCAGCGGGGCAAAAAGGATGATACGATCCCTGGCCAAGTAGACGATGATATGGCGATGATCCCGCCGCTGCACGCCAGAGCGGCTCTGAGCTACGAGGATGAGGAGTACTACGCCATGATCGAGGCACTCTATAGCGCTCCATGGGATTACTACGATGCCGACAACGGCGAGCGGCGGATCGATAGCTGGATGGTAGTGAATCTTAAAGCTTCTAAGCAAATAAGTGATACAATACGTTTGAACGTAGGTATAGACAATCTTTTCGATGAGACCTATGCCCTCAACAATACCTATGTGGGAAGATCGTTGATAGGGGGGCGTACCCCTGTGCTCATCAACGAGCCCGGGCGCTATTTGTACGCTAATGTGCAGGTGAGATTCTAAGGAGAGAGTATCGATACGATAGATATTGTAAGTATCGTCACCGTCGCCTTTTTGGGAAGTCTTGGCCACTGTGTGGGGATGTGTGGAGGCTTCGTCATCGCCTACACCACCGCCAAAGTGGATCCAAGCAAGGGGTGGCTGTGGGGAGGAGCCGCCCACATCGCCTACAATCTCGGGCGTATCACTTCGTATATGATCATTGGAGCTATTTTTGGTTACCTTGGCTCCATCATGCTCATCTCCAAAACCCTCCATGGCGCTTTGTATGTGGCGGTAGGGCTTTTCATGGTCTTGATGGGGATCTCTCTTTCTGGTAATCTACGCTTTCTTACCACGATAGAGGTGTCGTTGACCAGATTCGGCTTTTTTCAAAAGCTTTTTTCCAAGCTCATCCACTCCAAAAGCCTTGGAAGCTTTTTTTTATTGGGAATGCTCAACGGCTTTTTGCCCTGTGGGCTTGTCTACTTCTTCGCAGCCTCAGCGGCGGCTACGGGGAGTCCATTTTGGGGAGCGGTGGTGATGCTGATTTTTGGCCTCTCCACCATGCCGGTTATGGTAGGACTGGGCACAGTGGCCGGCTTTTTGAAGAGTTCCTCTTTTCGGCTGCTGATGATAAAGCTTGCCTCCATCATCATCGTTTTGTATGGTCTGTACCTTTTGTACAAAGGGTACTGGTTCATCACAGATCCTAACGCATCCATTCATACCTGCCACTAAGATGGAAAAGGTACGTAAAGCTCCTGAGATTTTATTCGTGCATGAGTACGACTCCTCTATCGAGGAGGCCTTGCGATTATGTAGCAAGAAGTATAGGTACCTTCAAGAGGAGGTCGAAGATTTCAATACCGATATTCTCATCTCCTCTTCGTTGGATCTTTTGGCCAAAGGCAAGGAGGAGGGAGTGAAGGTGTGTGCCTACTTTGGCCAAAAAGATGCCGAAGCGCTGGCAAAAGCGATCGAGATCGGAGTGGATCGCTTCATCCCAGCCTCCATCGATTCTGCTGGCTTGTGTAACGCTATTGGTGAGCTGGAGTCTCTCTTTTTCTTGCGTAGGGCCAAAGAGTACAACACATTCATGCTACACCAATATAAAAACGCCATCGACAGCAGCAATATCATCTCAAAAACCGATATCAACGGTATCATCACCTATGTCAACGAGGAGTTTTGCAAGATCTCTGGCTACTCCAAGGAGGAGCTCGTCGGCCAAAACCACAATATCGTGCGCCATCCGGATGTGCCAAAGGAGCATTTCAAAAAATTTTGGGAGCGCATACTTGCCAAAAAGATCTGGAAAGGGACGGTCAAAAACAGAGCCAAGGATGGCTCCACCTTCTATGTCAACACCACGGTCATTCCCATTTTGGATCATAAAGGAGAGATCGCCGAGTTTGTAGCCATACGGTACGATGTGACCAAGAGTGTGCAGCTCCAAGAGCGGCTGCAAAAAAAGGAGAAGGAGCTCGAAGCTCTCAATAAGGAGCTCGAAGCTCGTGTGATGGAGAAGACCAAGGAGCTCAAAGAGCTTAACCGAACTTTGGAGCGTCGGGTGATCGCGGAGGTGAAGAAAAACAGGGAAAAAGATAGGGTGATGTTCCAGCAGGCACGACTTGCGGCCCTTGGAGAGATGCTTGGCAACATCGCCCACCAGTGGCGCCAGCCTCTTATGGAGTTGGGACTCGTTTTTTATAAAATAAAGAAAATATGTAAAGACGATCAGGTGACTGCTTTGTATGAAAAGGGAACTACTATTTTGGAGAAGATGTCCCAGACGATCGTCGATTTTCAAAACTTTTTTAGCCCTACCAAGCAAAAGGAGCTTTTTTGTCTTTCGGAAGCGATAGAGCAGACGCTGCCGATCTTGGAGGGGAGTTTGCAAAGAGCTGGCATAGAAGTGGAGCTGGATTTGCAAAAGAAACTTCTGGTCTACGGCTATCCCAACGAGTTTTCTCAGGTGATCCTCAATATCCTTGGCAATGCCAAAGACGCTTTGGTGCGAAAAAATGGCCCTCGCCATATTTGGATCGAAGCGGTGGAAAAGGAAGATGAGGTCCAAGTCCAGATACAAGATAGCGGTGGGGGGATACCACCAGATATCATAGAAAAGATTTTCGAGCCTTACTTTTCCAGTAAGACCAAAGGGACGGGACTGGGGCTGTATATGTCCAAGATGATCATCGAGCAGAGCATGGGTGGAAGCCTGGAGGCGATGAACGAAAAAGATGGAGCCAAATTCGTGATCAAGCTACCAAAAGGAAGAGAATGAGGTGTGAAGAAGTGGTCAAGGGACTAAAAGTATTGTATGTAGAGGACGAAGATGAGATCAGAGAGCTGATGGAAGATGTATTGGCCGAGGATTTTGCACTGTTTGCAACGGCGAGGGATGCGAAAGAGGGATTGACCAAATTTATCGAGGGCAACTTCGATTGTGTCATTACCGATATTCAGATGCCGGAAATGGATGGGCTGGAGCTTGCCGCAAAGATCAAAAAAATCAAAAACGTCCCAATAGTTTTGCTCACCGCTTATAGTGAAAAAGAGCGCCTATTTAAAGCGATCGATGTGGGAGTGAGCAAATATCTTATCAAACCCTTCACTCCCGAGAAACTTTTGAATGTGTTGTGCGAAATATTTATGAAAGAAGATACCATCCCCCTTGGCAAAGATTTTTTCTATCTTAAAAGTAAAGGTGAGATTAAGCGTGGCGAAGAAATGAGCAAATTAACGAAAAAAGAGAAAATTTTGCTCGATCTTTTGCTCGAATCACCAGAGAAGATCGTGAGCTTAGAAGAGATCCAGCAGGCCGTATGGCCTGGGGGCGATTTTAGCCAAAATGCCCTAAGAACCTTGGTCAAAAGATTGCGCCAAAAAACCTACAAGGAGCTGATAGAAAACTTCTCCGGCCTCGGATACAAGATAAAATTAAACAACTCTTAGGATAATTTGTTAAATTTTTATCTTGTGTAGTTTAAGCTTTATTACAACTTCTTTGTCCTATAATTCATTTGTTAAGTGTCAAAATAGTGACAAATCTACGAGGAGGTTTTCGATGCAAAATCCTGCAATCGAGTATGATTATACCGTTGCGAAATGGTTTAGTTACCTGGCCATTTTGTTCGGTATATTGGGGATGGGGATTGGTGTTTGGATCGCCTTTGAGTTGGCGTTTCCAGAGCTCAACTATGTGGCTGGAGAGTACAGTCTTTTTAGTAGGTTGCGACCTATCCACACCAATACCGTAGCGTTCGGTTTTACCCTTAGCGGTATCTTCGCCACATGGTACTACGTGGGCCAAAGGGTACTTAAAGTATCTATGGCAGAGAGTAAGTTTTTGATGGCTGTTGGGAAGTTACACTTTTGGCTCTATTTCTTGGGAGCGCTTCTTGCCGTTGGCTCGCTACTCGTTCGATACACTACATCCAAAGAGTATGCGCAGTTCGAGTGGCCATTCGATATCGTAGTGGTACTTGTGTGGGTACTTTGGGGTATCTCCATCTTCGGTCTGATCGGAATTCGACGAGAAAAGACTCTTTATATCTCACTTTGGTACTATATCGCTACCTTCTTGGGTGTTGCGATGCTCTATCTTTTCAACAACATGGAAGTACCTACCTACTTGATCACAGGTATGGGTGATCCATTGCACTCTGTGAGTATGTATGCCGGAACCAACGATGCGATGGTGCAGTGGTGGTATGGGCACAATGCGGTTGCATTCGTTTTTACCGTACCTATCATCGCGATGATCTACTACTATCTGCCAAAAGAGTCTGGCCAGCCTGTCTACTCATATAAACTCTCTTTGCTCTCATTCTGGGGATTGATGTTCGTATATCTTTGGGCTGGTGGTCACCACTTGATTTACTCTACCGTACCTGACTGGATGCAAACTATGGGGTCTGTATTCTCTATTATCTTGATTTTGCCTTCTTGGGGTAGTGCTTTGAACATGCTGCTTACCATGAAAGGTGAGTGGGGACAGCTCAAAGAGAATCCATTGATCAAATTCATGGTGCTTGCATCTACATTCTATATGCTTTCGACTCTCGAAGGTCCAATTCAGTCCATCAAATCCGTCAACGCTCTTGCACACTTCACCGATTGGATTCCAGGACACGTACACGATGGAACGCTTGGATGGGTTGGGTTCATGATCATCGCAGCTATCATGCACATGGCTCCAAGATTTTACAAAAGAGAAATTTATAGTAAGAAGCTGCTTGAGATGCAGTTCTGGCTCCAAACTACCGGTATCGTTTTGTACTTCTCAAGCATGTGGATCGCAGGTATCACACAAGGTATGATGTGGCGAGCCGTCGACCAGTATGGTAACCTTGCATACTCTTTCATCGATACCGTGACAGTACTGCATCCATACTATACACTTCGAGGTATCGGTGGACTCTTCTATTTCTTGGGTCTGTTCATGTGGGCGTACAACTTCTATAAAACTATGACTGCCTCTAAAGCGATTGAGAAAGAGCCTCAATTCGCTTCACCTATGGCAGCGTAAGGAGGAATGAATGTTTAGTTGGTTGGAAAAAAACCCGTTCTTTTTCGCAGTAGGTGTCTTTGTGGTGATCGCTTTTGCTGGGCTTATCGAAATCGTTCCCGATTTCGCCCAGCAGTCACGCCCCGTCGTTGGTGCGAAGCCCTATAGTCTGCTGGAGCTCGCCGGACGCCAGGTCTATATCAAAGATAGCTGTAACGCGTGCCATTCCCAGCTCATTAGACCGTTCAAAAGTGAGACGGATCGATATGGAATGTACTCACTCAATGGTGAGTATGCGTACGATAGACCATTCCTTTGGGGCTCCAAGCGAACTGGTCCAGACCTACACAGAGTAGGAAACTACCGAACGAGTGACTGGCATGCGAACCATATGTGGGAGCCTACAAGTGTCGTTCCAGGCTCTATCATGCCTGCATATAAACATATGTTTACAAATGTAACCGATCTGGAAACTGCCTATGCCGAAGCGTTGACCGTCAAAAAGGTTTTCAACGTTCCATATGATAAAGATATCGATGGCGATGGCAAAGTGGATGTACCTCTTGGCTCTTTCGAGCAGGCAAAACAAAGAGCGATGCAGTATGCTTTGCAAGTGGCCCAAGAGACCAAGCGACAAGATCTTGTAGATATGGTCAAACAAGGAAAAATTCCTGAAATCGTTGCACTCATTGCATATCTCAACAGGCTGAAGTAATGGATACACGACTGATACAGGGAGTAGCCTATCTGGGTCTGATCATATTTTTGACCTTTATCCTCTATGGCTATATCATTCACCTGTATCGTAGTGAAAAAAAAGGCAAGAGAAACTACGAAAAGTATGGGAAGATGGCGCTCGACGATGAGCTTTCATCTCCTCCCGTAGAGCCCTTAGAAGAAAATGAGAAGGAGTCCAAATGAATTGGTTAAGCGATCAGGTCAACCAGTTGGCTCTGCTTGGTGCCGCTGCCATTTTGATCATCGTGATCGGGGTGTCTTGGAAATATTTCAAGCAGATCAAAGAAGGGAAGAGTGAAGGTGTTCTCAAAGAGGAGAACTGGGATGGAATCGGTGAATATAAAAACAACTCTCCGATCGGATGGTCCCTGGCGTTTATCGGAACCATCGTATGGGGAGTATGGTATTGGCTTGTGGGCTATCCTCTCAATGCCTATTCACAAATCGGTGAGTACAATGAAGAGGTAAAAGCATATCAAGCGAAGTTTGAAAGCAAGTGGGCCAATCCAAGCAAAGAGGATCTTCTTGGAATGGGTGAAGGAGTTTTCTTGGTGCAGTGTTCTCCTTGTCACGGAATCGATGGGACAGGTATCGAGGGAAAAGCCCAAGACTTGACTCGCAGGCTGCTGAAAAAAGAGGTTTTGGACGTGATCAATAGAGGATCGGCCGCCCTTGGCAATCCGAATGGACAGCTGGGATATCCTCTTGGTATGATGCCTCCAGGACTTTTGAGTGGAGCGGATGCGGAAGCGGTAGCCGAATATGTGGCGAACGGTTTTAAAGGCAACGACAAAGGTGCGGAACTTTTCCAAAGCGCATGTGCAAGCTGTCATGGTCCTGACGGTAGAGGAATGAACGGTATGGCTCCAAATTTAAGAGAGTATGACGATACCATCATCCAGCACGTTCTCGAGCATGGTAAACATGGAATTATCGGTCGAATGCCTTCCTTTAAAGGAATGTTGACTCCTGTACAAGAAAAAGCAGTAGCGGTCTATATCCGATCGCTCAGCGAAGGAGAGTAAGATGGAAAATAGAAGCATTTGGTCCTTGCATGGCTTGACAGGATATTTTATCGCCGTGGCTCTTTTGTTGGGGATTTTGGTTTGGCTTACTACTGCTGCCATTATCACTCAAAGTGCAACTGCCCAGCAGTCCTATGAGGTGAAAGATCCTTTCGGTATCAAGATGTTCGGTCCCGATCTGGAAAACGAAAAGCATATCTATGTCTACGGTCATCCTGTGGGTGGAGATACCAAACACAAGTATCATTTCATAGAGAAAAAGTAAAATGCAAGCCAGCGCAGCACCAAAGAAAAACAAAGCCAAAGAGTACCTAAAAAACTGGGTACCTTATCGGTATAAACGCTACATCATGTTCGCGATCGTGACGATCGTGAGCCTGGTGCTGCCCTGGATCAAAATCAACGGCAACCACTTCTTCT
>JALWZJ010000028.1 GCA_027002625.1 Campylobacterales bacterium | reverse complement strand
GCCAAAGCTATCGTGAGAAAGCTTATAGGATAGTGGAAGAGTTTTTCAAAGATCTCAAAAGCTGTTGCCACGAGATCTACCGCACTATACATCATGGGATGAAAGAGAGCTTCTATAGCTACGAGGGACAAGGGGCAGGAGGCGATCTCTCGTCCAAAATCGATCTTTTTGCAGAAAAGATCTTTATAGAAAAACTCTCCAAATATGGTCGGATCAACTCCGAAGAGAGCGGGGTCGTAGGAGAGGGTGAGCGTACCATCATCCTCGATCCAATCGATGGCAGCGACAATCTCCTCTCCTCCTTTCCTTACTATGGAGCTTCGATCGCCTTGAAAGAAAAGAGGGTACTCTTTTCGTGTATCGTCAATTTCGCCAACGCCGACTTTTTCGTCAAATGGGGCTCGTTGTACAAAAAGGGATCGCTGCTTCATGAAGAGCTGCAGGATGTGGTGCCAAATCCTTTTAGTAAAGTGGGAATTTTTGAAAAAGCCTACGCCAATCCACAGATCGTCAAAAAGTTGCAAGAACGTAGACTCAAGTTTCGCAGTCCTGGAGCCGTGGCCCTTTCCTTGGCCTATGCCAGATATGTGCGCTATGTACTCTTCGTGGGGCAGTTGCGCCCCTACGATATAGAAGCGGGTCTACATCAGTGCGAGGGGCTCCATCTATATATGGACGAGTCGGCGATAGTGGTGAGCAAAGAGCGCCAAATTTTTGATATGATAAAAGATATCGTTACAAAGGAAAGAGATGGGTCTTAGCGATCTGTTCAAAATCAGAAAATCCCAACCAAGCAGTAGCGAAAAGCCCAGCCACTGGATCAAGTGTCCCAGCTGCAACGCTTTGATGTACTACAAAGAGGTGCAAAATCGCTACAACGTCTGTCCAAAATGCGGCTATCACTTTCGCATTGGTGCGGTGGAGCGGATAGAGATGTTGTGCGACGAGGGGAGCTTCGTGGAGTATGACGAGACTCTGGAGCCTGTGGATCCATTGAAATTCGTGGATAAAAAGAGTTACAAAAAGCGGATCGAAGAGAGTAGAAAAAAGACGGGAAGGCCCAGCTCCGTCATCAGTGGAGAGTGTAGTATCGAGGGGATTCCTACGCAGATCGTGGTGTTTGACTTTGCCTTTATGGGCGGGAGTCTGGGCTCGGTAGAGGGGGAGAAGATCGTGCGAGCGGTCCATAGAGCCATCCAAAAGCGTCAGCCTCTTGTGATCATCAGCGCCAGTGGGGGTGCCAGAATGCAAGAGAGCACCTTTAGTCTTATGCAGATGAGCAAGACTTGTGCCGCGTTGGCCAAACTGCACGAAGCGAAGCTTCCTTATATTTCGGTACTGACCGATCCGACGATGGGTGGAGTGAGCGCCTCTTTTGCCATGATTGGCGATATCATCATGGCCGAGCCTGGAGCGCTCATCGGATTTGCGGGACAAAGAGTGATCAAGCAGACCATCGGAGCCGATTTGCCAGAAGGGTTCCAGCGAAGCGAATTTCTACTCGAACATGGGCTTATCGATATGATCGTAGAGCGTCCGGCTATGAAAAAGACGATCGCGGATCTTTTGAGAGTTTTACTGCCAGAACGAAACGAGGAGAAGGTGGTAGAGGAAAAAGAGGAAGAGGAATGATCGAAGATATCTATGCATTATGTGATATGGATCTACTCAGACGCTTCGATCTGGAGCTGGAAGATTTTGTAAAGATCGCGAAGCGTTTCAATGCCAAGATCTTGCAATATCGAGACAAAAAGGGCACTATTGAGGAAAAAAACGAGCGTCTGAAGCGGCTGAGAAAGCTTTGGGATGGGGTATTGATCGTCAATGACGAGATAGCTCTGGCCAGATTTTGCGACGGGGTGCATATTGGCCAAGAGGATTTGAAAAGCGTCATGGACGGTTTTGGAGCAAAGAGCAAAAATGAGGCGATCGTGATCGTCAGAAAGCTCAGTGGTGCCAAGATCGTGGGGCTTTCTACCCACTCCTTGCAAGAGGTACAAGAGGCCAACGAGCTGGACGTGGACTATATCGGTCTTGGGGCGTATCGGGCGAGTAGGACCAAAGAGGTGGAGTATGTTTTGGGACCAAATCTAAGTGATTTGGCCAAAAGATCGAGACACGATGTGGTGGCTATAGGCGGGGTGCAGCTTTTCGACCATATCGAAAATATCTGGAAAAAGGCGATCGGTACGGATCTGGTGATCAAGGCCCTCAGCTATGCATAAGATCTTCGTGTACGCCATAGGCAAGAAAGAGCATAAATGTTACGAATGCGTTTATGAGGAGCTGATCAAAAACGCCAAAAAATATGCTACCATTGAAGTAGTCGATATATTTAACAAAAAGATCAACCAAGCTCAAAGTGGCGGTTTGGCCAAAGAGTCCTATACCCAAGCCTTGGAGCCGTATCTCAAAGAGGATCGTCTCAACATTGCGCTGCACCCCAAGGCCAAAGAGTTAGATAGTTTGGAGTTTGCCGAGCTTTTCAAAGAGCAGAGCAAAATCGCCTTTTTCATCGGTGGGGCGTATGGGTTTGAGGATCGGTTTTTGGAGCGGTGTGACGCTAAGCTGAGCCTGAGCCGTCTGACGATGAGCCATAAAATTGCCAAGATGGTACTTTTGGAGCAGATTTTTCGAGCTTTGACGATCGTACACAACCACCCATACCATAAATAGGAGAGAGTATGCGACTCAAACGTTATATATTTTTGAGCCTTCTTTTGATGCTGGCGGTGGGAGGGCTCATCTATCTCAAGACCGACGCTACCTATACGATCGAAATTTTGGGTATCCCTGTGACCTTGCCCATCGCTGTGTGGATGATATTGCCGATGTTTTTGATGTTCGTGGCCTCCTTTTTCCATATGGCCTACTACTCCTTCATCAACTACATGAAGCTCAAGCGCTACAAAAAAGATTATGACAGTCTGGTCAAATCCTTCGCTCAAGCACTTTTAAGAGAGCCAAAAGCGCAACAGTACAAGACCCGTGAGGCCAAAAATCTGGGGCACATCACCGACAAATCCCATCTCATCCCACAAGATTTTCGTATAGACACAAAAGATGAGCGCCTCAAAAAGCCACTGGAGTATGTCAAAGATATCCAAAACGGCATCTACGTGGAGATCGAAGGGTTCAACCTCTCGCCCAAAAATCCGCTACTTGTGCAAAATCTCCAAAACAGGCTCAAAAAAGAGCCTACCTTTAGCGGTGTGATCCTCAAAAACTGTCAGGAGTATCCCAAAGAGCTGTGTCAAAAGGCGCTGGAAGTCTATATGGATTTTAGCGATATCTCCAAGATCAAAGAGTACGCTTCCGTCTTCACTTTCGAGACGCTGCTCCTTCTCATCGACAAAGCGGCCAAGAAGCGAGAGAATCTACACTACCAAGATCTTTTATACATTTTGCAAGAAGCGAAGATGCAGCTTGGCCAAAAGGAGTATGTGGAGCTTGCCAAACGGATCAAGGAGGTGATGGCTCCTGACGATAGGCTGAGATTTTTCGAGCTACTTAAAGAAAAGGATGAGCGAAGCGAGGCAGGGTACCTCTATACGCTGTTGGATCTGGAGATGGTGGATAAAGCCAGAGAGTTTTTGGAGACTACCAACGAGGAAGAGCTCCAAAATTTCAAAGCCTACCTCGATCTCAAAGATTGTGGTAAAAACTACAAACTGGAGCTTTTTGTGTGATGAAGCTGGATTTTTCCAAACCTCTGTACGTATTGGCTCCGCTGGCGGGCTATACCGATCTGCCCTTTCGTAGTGTAGTCAAGAAATTTGGAGCCGATTTGACCATCAGTGAGATGATCAGCTCCAACGCCTTGGTGCACGAGAGCCAAAAGAGTTATAAGATGCTGGAAAAATCTCCACTGGAAGATCCCTACTTCGTCCAAATAGCGGGCGGTGAGGAAGGGATCGTGGCTGAAGCCGTCAATAGATTGAATACTATAGAAAGTATCGACGGGATCGATCTCAATGCCGGCTGTCCCGTACCCAAAGTGGTGCGTCAAGGGGCGGGGAGTGCGCTACTCAAAGATCCGGAGCGTTTGACCAAAATAGTGGCCACAATCAAAAAACACTCCACTAAAAGCTATACCAGCGTCAAGATACGGCTGGGATTTGAAAAAAATCGGGTGGTAGAGTTGGTGCAGGCAATCGAAGAGGCTGGAGCCGATTTTGTCACGATCCATGGCCGCACCAGAAGTGGAGGCTTCAAAGCTCCCGTGGACTACGATGCGATCGCTTTGGCCAAAGAGAGCGTCTCTATCCCCGTCATCGCCAATGGCGACATCACCGACTACGCCAAGGCCAGATGGGTACTGGAGTATACAAAGGCCGACGGGGTGATGATAGGGCGAGGAGCGGTGGGGAAGCCTTGGATCTTCTACCAGCTCAAGAGTGGCCAAGAGGATATCGATGAGCGGATAAAAAAAGAGGTGATTTTGGAGCACTTCGATCAGATGATTCGTTTTTATGGAGCTCGTGGAGTTGTCCTTTTTCGCAAGCATCTACACACCTACTCCAAAGGTTACCCTGGAGCCACTCAATTTCGCCAGCGCATCAACGAGCTGGAAGATCCCAAAATTGTAAGAGAGCTTATCGAAGAATTTTTTGACAAAAGGGCAGTGGCTTAGAGCTCTCCACTCGCCTTTCGTTTGTATTCTTCGATTGTGGTAAATATCTCATCTTGGGGTGCGGGTCTCATCGCCTGGGAGATGTCTTGGGACTCTATCGCACTCTCGAACTCTTCCAAAGAGCCGATTTCACCCTCTTTGTATTTTCCAAGGAGCACATTGGTCGTACCGATAAGGACGAGGTAATCGATCCCTTTAAAGGAGATCAGAGCGATCTTGTTGCGCTCGTCCAGAGGTTTTTCGAATTTGATCTGAAACTCGGAAGTTTTGGGATTTTGGACATGGATCGTTTTGGTCTTTGTCGGTTTGGATCTACCAAAAAGGAGCTTGAGCAAAAGCAAAAAGATCAATAGAGTCACCAAAGCGATGGCGATCCACTTCCAGTTCACTCCTATATTGAAAGAGCTTTTTGCCGAAGTGGTGGGGATGGGGTTTTTGATACCGATTTTAAGGCTGAAGCCATCTTTGGATCGGGCAGCGAATATTTTCACCTTTTTGGTGGTATAGATTAGTACATTCGATCCCCCCTTGGCTGGAAGGACTTCGATCTGGTAGACAAAAGGAGTATTCAGTTTCTTCTGCCAAGGAGCCAGGATCTTGACATCGGGTAGGTAGAGGATGATCTTCTCTTTCTCCTTTTTCTGGACGATTTTTCCATCGAAAGGGATATCGAAATTGAGAATGAGATCCACTCGGTTATTGGATTCTTGGACACTGAGATTGAGTATCATAGCGCCAAATAGGTTAAGGGCTAAAAGCAGTAACGCCACTCTTTTCAAGATCGCTCCTTACCAAAATATAGCACGATTATAGTGCAAATTCGATAAACATCATATAAAGTGGAAAGTGACACCCTTTTGTAGTATAATCGCCATTTAAAAAAGGTATACAGATGGAGCTGATAGCAGTCGGTATCCTCGTGGGTTTTCTCTCTGGATTTTTCGGTATCGGAGGGGGTACGATCCTGGTGCCGATCCTCATGTATCTGGGTTTCGATATCAAAGAGGCGGTGGGGATCTCCGTCACTCAGATGGTCTTTAGCTCTTTGTTTGGCTCCTATCTCAATTTCAAAAAAAATATATTCAAGATCCACGAGGGTCTTGCTATCGGACTTGGCGGATTTTTGGGCGCTTTGGGGAGTGGATGGTTCGTGAGTGTGGTGCCAAGCCGTGTGCTGGAGTGGATGTTTTTGGGCTTTGTGGCTTTTGCAATGTACCGATTTTTCAAAGCTCCCGCTACCCATGAGGGAAGCCACAAAGATCTGCCAGCACTCCTACTTTTTGTAGTGGGGATGAGTATCGGCCTTTTTGCCATCAGTATTGGTGTGGGAGGCTCTATTTTGGTCACGCCCATCTTGGTGGGATTTTTCCATATGGATGTGAAAAAAGCGGCTTCGATGGGGCTCTTTTTCGTGATATTCTCTTCCATCAGTGGGTTCGTGAGTTTGAGTCTTTTTGGCCATATAGACTATCTGCACGGATTTTTGGTAGGTGCCTCTTCCCTGATTGGGGTCTATTTCGGTATAAAGCTGGCACACAAAACGGATCGGAAAAAATTCAAAAAAGCCTTGATCGTCATCTATTCGATCATTTTGCTATTGGTTATCAAAAAGATATTTTTTTAGAGGAGTTGTATGGACAAATGGACAAAATAAAAATCTTTGGCGCAAAACAGCACAATCTCAAAAACATCGATCTGGAGCTGCCCAAAAACTCTCTTATCGTCTTTACCGGACTTTCTGGCAGCGGCAAATCGACACTCGCTTTCGATACTTTGTATGCCGAGGGGCAGCGCCGCTACATCGAATCACTCTCCAGCTATGCCAGACAGTTTTTGGACAAGTTGGACAAGCCTGATGTAGAAAAGATCGAAGGGCTCACTCCAGCCATCGCCATAGAGCAAAAGACCACCAGCAAAAACCCCAGATCCACCGTGGGGACCATCACGGAGATCTACGACTATCTGCGCTTGCTCTATGCCCGTGTAGGGACTCAGCACTGCCACAAATGTGGCAAGCCCATCTCTCAGATGAGCCCCAGCGACATTATCGAGGAGGTACTCAAGCTCCCAGAAGGGTCTAAAATGGTGATTACAGCGCCCTTGGTCAAGGAAAAAAAGGGGAGTTTTACCGAAATGCTCGAAAACCTTCGCCAAAAAGGGTTCGTGCGGGCGATGATCGATGGGGTGATGGTGCGCCTCGACGAAGAGATCGAGCTTTCCAAGACCAAAAAGCATACCATCAAAGCGGTGGTGGATAGGGTGGTGATGAAAGACTCCAGCCGCACCAGAATAGCTCAAGATATCGAAAAGGCGCTTGCCACCAGCTTTGGGGAGGTGGAGATCGATATCCTCAACGTCGAAGAGGTGGGTACGCCAAAGCATCTGCACTTTAGCGAACATCTGGCATGTTTTGATTGCAAGATCAGCTTCGAGCCTTTGGAGCCACTGAGCTTCTCTTTCAACTCTCCCAAAGGAGCCTGCGAGGCTTGTGATGGATTGGGGATACGATACACCCTCGATCTGGCCAAGATCATCGACGAGCATAAAAGTATCGAAAAAGGTGCCGTCAAAATCTTGTATGGCTACAACAAAAGCTACTACTTTAGCTTCCTCAAGGGCTTTTGCGAAGCGGAGGGGATCGATACGAGTGTGCCCTACGAGGAGCTTGAAGAGCATCAAAAAAAGGCGATCTTGTACGGTGCACCCACCTCCGTCACCTTTCGCTGGAAGAGTCACCGCCTCACACGCCAGTGGCCAGGAGTAGTGAAGATCGCTTACGATATGTTCAAGGAGGAAAAGGAACTGGGCGAATATATGAGCGAAAAGGTGTGCGATGTGTGCGGTGGACATAGACTCAAAGCCTCGAGCCTGGCAGTCAAGGTAGCCGGCAAAGGGATAGGAGAGATTTTGGATATGCCCATCGAAGATGCCTACGCTTTTTTCGCCAAGGAGGCCAAGTTCGACTACCTCTCTCCCCAAAAGCGCACCATCGCCCAGCCCGTGCTCAAAGAGATCAAAGAGCGGCTCTTTTTTTTAGTGGATGTGGGACTGGGGTATCTAAGCCTCGGCAGAGACGCCAGAACTATAAGTGGTGGTGAGGCCCAGCGCATCCGTATCGCCAGCCAGATAGGCAGTGGCCTTACAGGTGTGATGTATGTGCTGGACGAGCCAAGCATCGGACTGCACGAGCGAGATACCCTCAAGCTCATCAGGACACTGAAGAACCTGCAAAAAAAGGGCAATACCGTCATCGTGGTCGAGCATGACAAGGAGACTATAGAAGCGGCGGATTATGTAGTGGATATAGGGCCTGGAGCGGGGAAGTTTGGAGGTGAAGTGGTCTTTGCCGGTAGTGTGGAGGAGCTCAAAAAGAGCGACACCCTCACAGCCCAGTACCTAAACGGCAAGAAAAGAATAGAGTATTTTTACAGGCGCCCCCAAAAGGAGTGGCTCAGCCTCAAAGGTGTGACGATCAACAATATCAAAGATCTTAGTGTTCGCTTTCCTTTGCGCAATCTCGTGGCGGTCACTGGAGTGAGTGGCAGCGGCAAAAGCTCGCTGGTGCTGCAGACTCTTTTGCCTGTGGCCAAAGAGGCCCTCAACCACGCCAAAAAGGTGCGAAAGGTAGCTGGTGTGACGATCGAGGGGCTGGAGCAGCTCGACAAGGTGATCTATCTGGACCAAAGCCCCATCGGCCGCACTCCCAGAAGCAATCCAGCCACCTACACTGGCGTGATGGATGAGATCAGAGCGCTCTTTGCCAAGACCAAAGAGGCGCAGCTACGGGGCTATGGGCCTGGACGCTTTAGCTTCAACGTCAAAGGGGGCAGATGCGAGAAGTGTCGGGGTGAGGGTGAGCTCAAGATCGAGATGCACTTCTTGCCAGATATCATGATCAAATGTGACGCCTGCAAAGGGCGCAGATACAACGAGCAGACTCTCGAAGTCCTCTATAAGGGAAAAAACATCGCCGATGTATTGGATATGAGTGTGGACGAGGCACTGGAGTTTTTCAAAGCGATCCCAAAAATCTACCAAAAGCTAAAAACGCTGCAAGATGTGGGGCTTGGCTACATCACTCTTGGCCAAAACGCCGTGACCTTGAGCGGCGGGGAGGCGCAGCGTATCAAGCTGGCCAAAGAGCTGAGTCGAAAGGATACGGGTAACACCCTCTACATCCTGGACGAGCCTACTACGGGGCTCCATTTTGGGGATGTGGATCGGCTCACAAAAGTGCTACATCATCTTGTAGAGCTTGGCAACAGCGTCATCGTCATCGAACACAACCTCGACATCATCAAAAACGCCGACTATATCGTGGATATGGGTCCAGAGGGTGGAAGCAAGGGAGGCCGGGTGATCGCTACTGGAACTCCCGAGGAAGTTGCCGATAATTGGCGACAAAGTGGAAGCTTTACAGGAGAGTTTTTGGCCAAAGAGTTAGGGTAGCTTTGTGCACTCCCTGGCCGCCTCTTTGGTGAGGGCTTTGCCGTAGCAGAGTTTTTGATGCTCTAAAATCTTTATGTCTCGGCTTAGTTTGTTGGCATAAAAGGCCTTTGGAAAACTCATGGCAAAGGTTTCGGCCAAAGCGTCGCTATGGGGATCTTGGGGGAAGCGATCGATGCAGGTGGGTGCCTCTTGTGTTTTGAGGCAGTGGAGCCTGTGCTGATAGATCCCAATGATCTTGTCGATGGAGGTGATGGCCTCCTCCCGCCAACCGGAAGCGAAAAGCGCAAGAGAGAATGCTAAAAGTAGGGATTTTTTCATTTGGTTTTCCTGTTTTTGTCGCAATTATAGCAAAGGAAGAGGATGCGGCGGATCAAAGAGAGGGCTTTGGCCAAAGGGTTGGCCCTGTTTATCGAATACAAACTCAAAGGAATAGGCAAGATGGTGGAGTGCAGTTTGGACAGCACAAACAGATCGGTACGGCTCAAACTGCTTTTGAAGGGTGAGAAGGAGCCTTTGGAGGTGAAAATAGGCAGATTTCACATATACGAGAAGAAAGATGAGAGCTTTATCGAGCTTTTCGATATCACTACTTCCAGAGAGTGGATCACCTTTTTGGCCAAAGAGTATATCGAGGGCAGGCCCTTTGCGCTCCCTCAGCATATCGCCAAAATTTTACACATCATAGTATAAAGGCATTGTATGAAGACATTGACGGTGATCGATACCTTCGGATTTTTCTTTCGCAGTTTCTACGCTCTACCGCCTCTTAAAAGCAAAAGCGGCTTTCCCACGGGACTCTTGACCGGGTTTGTCAACTTCATCAACTCCCTTGTAAGCGAGCATAAAAGCGACTATATCGTCTTCGCTCTCGATAGCGAAGGTCCCAGCTTTCGAGCCGAAATAGACCCCAACTACAAAGCCCAGCGCCCAGAACCGCCCGAGGAGCTGAGGCAGCAGCTACCAATCGCTATAGAGTGGATCGAGAAGATGGGGTTCGCTACGCTCTCCAAAGAGGGGATGGAGGCAGACGACATTATCGCTTCGCTGGTCAGATGTGCCAAGGAGCAGGGTATCCGCGTGGTGATCGTCAGTCACGACAAAGATCTCTATCAGCTCATCGACGACGATCGGGTGGTGCTCTACGATCCTATTAAAAAAGAAGAGATCAACGAAGAGAAAGCTCTCAAAAAATTTGGCGTGCCACCAAAGCTCATTGGTGATTATTTGGCTTTGGTAGGTGATAGTGCGGACAACATCCCGGGAGTCAAAGGGATCGGCCCCAAAACGGCTGTCAAACTACTCACTCAATTTGGCTCTTTGGAGGCGATTTATGAAAATCTGGACAAAGTGGAGCCGCCACGTATCCGTAGGCTACTCGAAGAGGGCAAAGAGAAAGCCTTTTTGAGCAAAAAGCTGGTGCAGCTCAACGACCGGGCACTACAAAGCTGCGATATAGAAGGCTATCATGTACCAGATATCAATCCTCTTATAAAGATCGCCGACGAGCTGATGGAGCTCGATATCACGGCGATCCTTAAAAAACTCAAAGCGGCTCCTGTCATCGAAAAGCCAAAGGAGCGGATCGAATTCGAGCCGATCTGCCTCGATACGAAAGAGAAGCTAATGAAGGCTTTGGAAGAGATCCCAGATGGCGCTATCGTAGCCTTCGACACCGAGACCGACAGCCTGGATACCAAAAGCGCCAATTTGGTGGGCTTTAGTTTCGCATGGCAAGAGGTAAAAGCCTACTATGTTCCTATAGCCCATAGCTACCTGGGTGTGGGAGAGCAGGTGGCCTTGGAGGATGCGCTGGAGGCGATACGAAGACTTTGGAAGTATAAGATCGTCGGACACAATCTCAAGTTCGATTTAGGGCTTTTGTATCGCTATGGATTGCCAAGGCTTTCAGGGTTTGCCGATACGATGATCCTGGCTTGGCTGAGCGATCCCGAGAGTAGTGTGGGGCTCGATAGTGTGGCCAAGCGTCTTTTGGGTCACGATATGATCAGCTTCAAGGAGACGGTCAAAAAGGGAGAGGACTTTTCGGGTGTGGCCATCGAGGCGGCTTGCAGGTATGCGGCTGAAGATGCGGTGATGACCTATAGGATCTATTTCAAGCTTTTGGATCTGCTCAAATCCCAAGGAGCCTCTCACCTGATCGAGGAGGCCAAAAGGGTGGAGTTTCCTTTGGTCAACACCCTCATCGATATGGAGCGCTCCGGTATCAAGATCGATATCCCCTTTTTTGAAGAGCTTCGAGCCTCCACCACGAAGAGATTGGATGAATTGACCCGCCAGATCTATGAGCTCGCTGGAGGTGAATTTAATATCAACTCCACCAAGCAGCTGGCTCAAGTCCTTTTTGAAAAGCTGCATCTGCCTCCAGTCAAAAAGACAAAAAGCGGCTACAGCACCAACGAAGCTACGCTGCAAGCCTTAAAAGGCAAACACCCCATCATCGAAAAGATCTTGGAGTATCGCGAACTTTTCAAACTCAAGTCCACCTACATCGATCCACTCATCAACTACGCTAAAAAAGATCCCAAGCATCGCATCTACACAAGCTTCGTCCAGACGGGCACGGCGACAGGAAGGCTTGCCAGCAAAAATCCAAACCTTCAAAACATTCCTGTCAAGACCGAACTTGGCCGCCAGATCCGCCAAGGATTCATAGCCGAGGAGGGGTACAAGCTGGTAGGTATCGACTACTCCCAGATCGAGCTGCGGTTACTGGCTCACTTCAGTAAAGATCCGGCTCTCGTGCAGGCCTTCAAAGAGGATCGTGACATACACCTCGAGACCGCCATCAAGCTCTTTGGAGCTGAGCGGGCGCAGCAGATGCGCAGCATTGCCAAAAGCATCAACTTTGGTCTCATCTATGGGATGGGGAGCCGCAAGTTGGCCGAGACTCTCGGGATCTCCACCAAAAAGGCCAAAGAGATCATCGAAAACTATTTTCGCTCCTTTCCTACCGTCAAGGAGTATCTGCGCTCCATCGAGGAGTTCGCCAAAACGCACGGCTACGTGGAGACTTTGCTTGGGCGCAGGCGCTATTTCGATTTTGCCAGTGCTACAGGAGCGAGACTGGCGGCATTTATCAGAGAAGCGATCAATACGGTTTTCCAAGGGAGCGCAGCGGATCTGATCAAGCTGGCGATGAACGATATCGATAGGATCATACAGACCGAGCGTCCCGATGCCGCTATGCTACTGCAGATCCACGACGAGCTTATTTTCGAGATCGAGGAGTCGCAGGTGGAACAGATGGCCCAGCGTTTCAAAAGCGTGATGGAGGGGGTCTATCCTCTACAGGTGCCGATACGCTGCTCCGTGGGAATAGCCAAACGGTGGGGAGAATTAAAATAACTTCAAAATCAGAAGATAACTAAAAAAGGATTACGTAGATTTGGCAAACTCTACTACAATATCATAATCCATAAAAAGGTCGTTCATGCTCAAAAGATTGCAAAAAGCATTCTTCTCCATCAAATCGGCCATCATCATGATGCTTCTTTTTGCCGCCAGTATCGGGATAGCCACCTTCATCGAAAACGATTACGGCACCCAGACTGCCTGGGCGTTGATCTATACAGCCAAATGGTTCGAAATCTTGATGGTACTTTTGGGGCTCAATCTTTTGTACAATATCTTTCGCTTTCGCCTCTTTCGTCGTGAAAAATTTTTTACTGGACTTTTTCATCTGGCCTTTTTGATCATTCTCGTAGGGGCCGCTATCACCAGATATTTTGGATACGAAGGGACGATGCATATAAGAGAAGGAAGTGTCTCCAACACAATCCTCAGCGCTCGCAACTACTTGCAGCTTACCATCAAAAAAGATGGTAAGTACTACCATTACGAAGAGCCTTTGTATCTGAGCAAACTTGGCTCCAACCATTGGAAGCGCACCATCGACTTTGGCGGTGAAAAGGTGCAGATAGAGCTCAAAAAATATCTACCAAACGCCAAGGAGCGGCTCGTGGCTGCCAAAGAGGGACCGGCGGGTGTGGAGCTGGTACTCTCAAGCAGCGAAGGAGGGCGAATCCAAAAGAGCCTCTTGCAAGGAGAGTATCTCGATATCGGTGATGCGGTGATCGCTTTCGATACCAATGTCTCTACCGATAAGCCCGTTATCCGACTCAGCTTCAAAGATGGCCATCTCACCCTCACGGCCCCATATCCCATCAAAACCATCGATATGGCCGATATGAACCAAAAAGAGTATCCGGCCAATCAGCCAATAGTGATGCAAAAGCGCCGCTTGCACTCTATCGCCGGACTTAATCTGGTCCTTAAAAACTTCTATCCCCATGCCAAAAAAGAGATCATTAGTGACAATCCTTTGGCCAAAAACAGCCCGAACAAGGATTTGCTGGTCTTTGGGATCAAGGTGCCCAAAGGGGAAAAAGAGGTGCGGCTTTTTGGAAAAAGTGGAGTCGAGGGAGAGCCGGTACATGTCAGGGTCGGGGATCTGGATATCACGCTCTCCTATGGAGCCAAGCGCATCACGCTCCCTTTTGCACTGAAACTCAAAGACTTTCAGCTGGAGCGCTATCCAGGATCGATGAGCCCCAGCTCCTACGCCAGCGAGGTGATCGTGATCGACAAGAACAAGAGCTTTCCATACAGGATCTATATGAACCATGTGCTGGACTACAAAGGGTATCGATTTTTCCAAAGCTCCTACGATATGGACGAAAAGGGCACCATCCTCTCCGTCAACCACGATCCGGGGACTCTCATCACCTATATCGGCTATTTCTTGCTGGCTCTTGGGATGTTGCTGCACTTCTTTATGCCCCAAAGCCGCTTTCAAAAATTGGCGAGGCTGACCAAAAAGGTCCAGGAAGAGCGAAAGATGCTGCTTAAGACCACCATGGCCTCACTGCTGCTTTTTGCAGGAGTACATCTGTGGGCTGCTGATCCCATCACCGAGGCCAAAAAGATCGACCCTGGTCATGCCGATCGATTTGGAGCCAAGATTTTGGTACAGGACAATGGGGGGCGTATAGAACCCGTGGATACCCTCTCCAGACAGATCTTGGCCAAGATCGCCAGAAGCGAAGAGCTCTACGGTCTGGGTCCAAATCAGTACTTCATCGGCATGACGGTAGAGCCAGAGATTTTTCAAAAAATCCCCATGATCTACATCCATCACCCCTATATCAAAAAGCTTATAGGCCTAAAGCCAGATCAAAAGTACGCAAAATTCGTAGACTTTTTCGATACCAATCAAAGCTACAAACTATCCTCCCTCGTCCAAAAGGCGATGGCCAAAAAGCCTGCCAAACGAAATCAACTGGACAAGGATCTGATCAAGGTGGACGAGCGGGTCAACGTGGCCTATATGGTCTACACTGGAGCGCTGCTACGTATCATCCCAAATCCACATGACAAAAACGGCAAGTGGGTCTCACCCATCGAAGCGATACAGAGCTTCCCGCCAAAAGAGGGGCAGCTGGTGCGCCTCATCATGGCCAGCTACTTCAAAAGCGTGGAAGATGGGATCAAAAGTGGGAATTGGAGCAAAGCAAACAAGGCTCTCCAGGTGATAGCAGACTATCAAAAGTACTATGGTGCGGCGGTGATGCCCTCCAAAACGAAGATCAAAGCGGAACTCCTCTACAACAAGCTCGATATCTTCAACCGCCTCGTGCCATACTATATGCTTATCGGTTTGACGCTGTTGCTGCTGATTTTGGCCAATCTCATCAATCCAAAGATCAAGATAGGACCTGTAGTCAAGATCGGAGTAGTGCTCATTTTCTTGGGATTTGTAGCCCACACTTTTGGGATGATCCTTCGCTGGTACGTAGCGGGTCACGCTCCATGGAGCAACGGATACGAGTCGATGGTCTACATCTCTTGGGCCACGATCTTGGCTGGCTTTTTCTTCGCCAAGAAAAGCCCCATCGCCTTTGCGGCCACGGCGCTGCTTGGAGGGCTCATCCTCTTTGTGGCACATCTGAATTGGATGGATCCACAGATCACCAATCTCGTGCCTGTGCTCAAATCCTATTGGCTGATGATCCATGTCTCGGTGATCACTGCCAGTTACGGCTTTTTGGGGCTTTCAGCTTTGCTGGCTTTCGTGGTGCTTGTGCTTTTTATATTCCTAAACGAGCACAACAAACAGATGATGGTGCTCACTTTCAAAGAGCTCACCTATATCGGCGAGATGAGCCTCATCATAGGTCTTGTATTGGTGACATTAGGAAATTTTTTGGGTGGCGTGTGGGCAAACGAGAGCTGGGGACGCTACTGGGGATGGGATCCCAAGGAGACATGGGCGGCCGTGACGATCTTGGTCTATGCGGCGATCGAGCATATCAGGCTGGTTCCAGGGCTCAACCGCCTCTTTTTGTACAATGTTTTGGCTTTGCTTGGCTACTCTACGGTTTTGATGACCTATTTTGGGGTCAACTTCTATCTAAGCGGTATGCACTCCTACGCCCAGGGTGATCCGGTGCCGATCCCAACTTGGGTCTATTGGGCCATAGGGATAGTTTTTGTCATCATCGCATTGGCCTACTACAAAAAGCGAAAATATCAAATAGATATCAAGATTTAGAGCCGGTTTATTTTTTAAACCAGCTCTTGACTTTATCGAACAAAGATGAGAGCTTCTCCTCGTGTGGCTTGCTCTCCACACCAAAGCTCTCTTGGAGTTTTTCCATGAGTTCTCTTTGCTCTTGAGTGAGTTTGGTAGGGAATATCAGTTTGACCTGGGCGATGAGATTGCCCATTCGGCCGGTCTGGAGATTTTTGAAGCCTTCACCTCTAAAGACAAACTGCTCCTTGTCCTTGGTACCTGTGTGGAGCTTGAGCTCTCTTTCGCCTCTTGGAGTTGGGATGGTGATGGTCTCTCCCAAGACCGCTTTGGTGAAAAAGACCGGTACCTCCATATAGATATCGTCACCATGCCGTACGAAATGTTCATCCTCTTCTACGTAGATGGTGATATACAGATCTCCTCGCTTGCCGGAGGGTGAGAGGTTGCCCTTGCCCTGGACTCGTATCCTGGTCCCTGAGTCCACACCTTCGGGGATCTGGATCGTTATCTTTTCATGCTTGGTCTCGTATCCGTAGCCGTAGCACTCTGGGCATTTCTGGGCTGCCACTTCGCCCTTACCGCCACATTTTGGGCAGGTCTGTGAAAAGGTCATGAAGCCTTGGCGGTAATAGATCTGTCCTCGTCCATGGCACTCGGGACAGGTGGAGAGTTTGCCATCTTTGGCTCCAGTACCTTTACAGGCTTCACAAGGGATCTTATAGCTATATTCGATCTCCTTTTGGGCTCCAAAGAGGGCCTCTTGGAAGCTAATGGTCAGCTCCAATCCCAGATCCAAAGGATACTTTTCCTCCTGGCGCCGTCTGCCAAAGCCTTGGCCAAAGGCGTCTCCAAAGACCGACTCGAAAAAGTCCATGATATCTTCGTAGCTTCTTTGCTCAAATCCCCCAAATCCTTGATTTTCAAGGCCTGCTTTGCCGTATCTATCATAAAGGGCCCGTTTCTCTTCGTCGCTGAGGACCTGGTAGGCTTCGTTGATGAGTTTGAACTTCTCTTCGGCCTCTTTGTCACCAGGGTTTCTGTCTGGATGGTATTTTAGAGCCAGTTTTCTATAGGCCTTTTTGATCTCTTCGAAGGAGGCGGAGCGACCCACCTCCAAAATTTCGTAATAGTCGATATCTACCAACTGCCATCCTTTTAAGGTAATTTTAAGCTGCCTAAGTTTATCAAAAGAAACGTTATAAAAAATTAAATTTTTGATATAATCGCTCCAAAAACGAGGAGAGCAGTGAAAAAGAGTCTGAAAAAATTTTATAGGCTCGTAGAGGCATTGGAGACACTACCAAGTATCGGCAAAAAGAGCGCCATGCGACTTGCCTTTTACATGGTCCAGGAGCGCCCTATGGATGCGCTCAAGATCGCCCATGCCATCGAAGATGCGGTGAGCTCCATCCATCGCTGCCAAAAGTGCAGGGGACTGAGCGAAGATGAGCTGTGCCATATCTGTAGCGACGATCTACGAAACAAAGAGCTGCTGTGTCTGGTCCAAGGAGCGAGAGACATAGCGCTTATCGAAGAGAGTGGGGAATACCATGGGATGTATATGGTCTTCGATGGGCTCAACGAGAGCAATCTCGCTCATCTCAAAGATCTCATAGAGGAGTATGGCACCAAAGAGCTCATTTTCGCTTTTACCCCGTCCTTGCAAAACGAGGCTCTTTTGCTCTATATCGAAGATCAGCTCCAAGACTATGAACTTAAATTTACCAAAATCGCCCAAGGGGTGCCCACTGGTGTGCATCTCGAAAACGTGGATACTCTCTCTTTGGCCAAAGCGATAAGTGATAGGGTGGAAGTGTAGCTATTTTTGGTATAATAGCGCAATTTTCAAAAAGAGGACAGACGATGGAGTGGAATCCAAGCAGCTGGAGAGATTTTCCTATCAAGCAGCAACCAGAATACAAAGACAAAGAGGCACTCAAAAAGGTGGTAGAAGAGCTTCGCACCTTCCCACCGCTTATTTTTGCTGGAGAAGCCAGAGAGCTCAAAGAGAAGCTGGCCCGAGTGGCCAAAGGTGAGGCGATACTACTTCAAGGGGGCGACTGCGCAGAGAGCTTCGCCAACTTCAACGCAGCCAATATCCGCGATCTTTTCAAGGTACTTTTGCAGATGAATATGGTACTGATGTACGCTACGGGCAAGCCGGTGGTCAAGATAGGACGGATCGCCGGACAGTACGCCAAGCCCAGAAGCAGCGACTACGAAGAAATCGATGGTCAAAAGCTTCCAAGCTACCGGGGTGATATCGTCAACGACATCGCCTTTACGCCAGAGGCCAGAGAAGCGAGACCTGAAAAGATGCTCGAAGCCTACTACAAATCGGCAGCGACTCTCAATCTGATCCGTGCCTATGCCAGAGGAGGCTTTGCGGATCTGCGGGCTATTCACAAGTGGAATTTAGAGTTTTTACAAGGCAACGAGCTGGAGAACAAATTCGAAGAGCTGGCCGACAAGATCACCCAAGCCCTTCGCTTCATGGAGGCGTGTGGTGTCAATCCCGACAACACACCGCAGCTCAAACAGACCACCCTCTACACCTCCCACGAAGCGCTGCTGCTCGAGTATGAGGAGGCGCTGACCAGGAAAGATACCTTCACGGGTGATTGGTATGATTGCAGTGCCCACTTCTTGTGGATAGGGGATCGCACCAGAGATCTGGATGGGGCACATGTGGAGTTTTTCAGAGGGATCAAAAATCCCATCGGCTGCAAAGTAGGACCATCCATGAAGCCAGACGAGCTGCTCCAGCTCATCGATAAGCTCAATCCCGAAAACGAGCCGGGAAGACTTACGCTAATCGTGCGCATGGGTGCTGGCAAGATCGGCGAGCTCTTCCCGCCGCTGCTTAGAGCTGTCAAAGAGGCTGGCAAAGAGGTGGTCTGGAGTATCGATCCGATGCACGGCAATACCTACAAGACCGACGGAGGACTCAAGACCAGAGATTTTGAAAATATTCTTAGCGAAGTGAAGCAGTTCATCCAGATCCACAAAGCAGAAGGCACTATCCCTGGTGGGATGCATTTGGAGATGACGGGGAGTGATGTGACGGAGTGCACAGGAAGTATCAGTGCCTCTATCACCGAAGAGGGACTCAAGAGCCGCTATCATACCCAGTGTGACCCCAGGCTCAATGCCAATCAAGCTCTGGAGCTGGCCTTCATGGTGGCCGAGACCTTCAAAGATCTACAAAAATGAGAAAGTTTCTTTTACTAATGGCTCTTGCGGCCGGTCTCTTTGCATATGAGAACGTAGATGCCAAGACCTTCGCCGCTTTGGCCAAAGAAAAAGATGTAGTGCTATTGGATGTGCGCACTCCCGCAGAATTCAAAGAGGCCCACATCCAAGGAGCCAATCTCATCCCAATCCAGGTCTTTGGCTACCTCTTTTTGGGCGGCAAAGGAATAGGGGACAAAAAGATCCTCGTCTACTGCCGTAGTGGCAACAGAAGTGCCAAAGCGGCTCAGTGGCTGGAGAGCTGGGGAGCCAAGAGAGTCTACAACCTTCGAGGAGGCATCCTGGAGTGGCGAGCGGCCAAGCTGCCGCTGGTGCGATGAGAGGAGGGTGTGTGGCTCAATAGACAGAGGTTCGCCTCTTGTTTTAAGTATCCAAAAACACTCTCATACATTTCTACCCATCTCCTCTTTGATCGATTGGATACTCCTTTCTACCAAGCTGCCTGGTTCTACCATAATCAGGGATTTGAAAGCTTGTAATTTCTCTTTTTTCAAAAATTCCTGATATTTCTCTTCGATCAGTTTTCTTATCACTTCAGACTGTGTGGTATTTTCTTTTTTTGCAATTTCTTCCAAATGTTTGGCGATCTTTTCATCCAATAAAAAGTTTTTTTCCTTACGGTCATATTGGCCTCCATGTCAGAATTTTTTTTCTTTCTCCAAAAGAAAGTCGAAAAATGAAAAAAGATGAGTTTTTGTATGATTTGCAGGAGTTGGAGATTATTGAAAATATCGAGAATGCAAAGAGTGTATTAAAAAGCGAAGACAAAGAAAAATATGCCAAGTTTGCCAAATACACCAAATCTTTGCATGCCAAAAAGCCGGTAACCATTCGCTTTAGCGTCATGGATTTGGCGGCTATCAAAGCCAAAGCCAAAGAGCTTGGCATCGGCTACCAAAATCTCATCCAAGCCCTCGTGCATCAGTTTGTAAATGGCAAAATAAAGCTGGAGCTATGAAGCGGCGAGAGCCGCTTGTAATTAATAGGCTTTTCTATATCCAAAAAATCCCATTAGTATTACAAGGAGCAATAAAGCAAAAGGACTTAATGGAACCGTAACATCATTTGTTGTCCTACATGAATTTTCCTCAACTTGGTTTGGAATAAATGGATCCTGTTTAGCTAGTCTTATATTTCTATTACGATCATCATAAATATAAATCCCTACCCCAGTTGCTTGTGTTTGATAAGTACCTGAAAATTTTAATAGTGTAGAAATTGTTTTTGTATTTCCAACAGGAATTGAAACTATTTTGCTATCTTTTACAACATTATCATCCCAGACTTCTACTAAAATTTCATCATTTCCTGCTCCATCATCATCAGTGTTTCCTGTGGCCCGTATAGTTATGTAATACTCATTATATGAGCAGTTGCCTTCTTTATAATAATATTGCGTTCCAGATATATTATAATCCAATAATTGAGCCCGTAAAAAACTTTTTTGTCCAGGCCCATTCAAATTAAAACCATAAGCAGAAACATGCCCTATTAGTGTCAAGAGTATCAAGCATATAACTTTCATTATATTCATTACTTTCTCCTTATATTAAAGACTTCAAAAATTATAACTATAATTTTCTTAAACTTATATAATGTAATGTAATCCATGCATAAAAAGCTATCAAAAAAGGCTCGAATCTGGCTGCGTAGTTGACCAGAAAGTCTTTGATGGCGCAGAGTAGCTCACCGGCTACGAAGTGCTGATGAATGTAGTAGTGGATGTAGGGATTGACGGTGGTGATCGCTTTGATGGTGCATAGAGCAAAGAGCAGCATCGAAGCCATATGGAGTAAAAAGAGCAGGGCCACACCGGTGAGGAAGACCTCCCACTTCTTTTGGCGGGGGACTTTGGCTATGAGGATGATGGCAAGGAGGATAGAGAGGGTGAGAGGGACATTGAATGTCACAGCCTCCATATCGATGGAGATATCGAGCTCGAAGTCGTGGCTCTTGCCGTTGATATCCCGCAGAGGGATCTCGTTTTTGATGGTGAAGACCACCTCCTTGCCCTGGACACTGCTTTTGATGGGGACGAGCTTGTAGTAGGAGGTTACGAGATGGAAAGTGGAGGAGGTGACGAAGAAGTTGTAATATCCTTTGATATAGACCCAGCCCATTAGTACAGGGCCGAAGAGGAGCAAAAAGAAAAGAGTGAGCTTGAAGATGCTACTTCTCACCGCTTACCCTTTGGAGATAGAGCAAAAAGAGCAAAAAGGCCAGTACGATCATGATGCTTTGGGTGATGTAGTTGTGCATCAGGTCGAACTGTTTGGGATAGTGCTCGA
This sequence comes from Campylobacterales bacterium, assembly GCA_027002625.1. Lineage (GTDB taxonomy): Bacteria > Campylobacterota > Campylobacteria > Campylobacterales > Nitratiruptoraceae > Nitratiruptor. The sequence goes on along the minus strand of JALWZJ010000028.1, from coordinate 3,860 downwards.
TCACCCAAGCCAGCAGTGCGATACGTAGGATATTGATGATCTCCAGTGCTATGGTACCCAAAAGGCCATAGATGAGCTTTTGGTGCCAGGTGGCCGGATAGGCCAGCACGCCTGCGAGATAGATGAGCACTGCCTCTAGACCGTTGCAGCCAAATTTGATGATCATGTTGGCGTGGGGAAGCTGGAGCGTGTCGTGATGAGCATTGACTGGGATATGCATCAAAGAGATGAACCAAGCCGAAATGGAGGCTATCAGATCGTTGTAGAAGCTCTCGATATGCAAAAGCTTCCTCATCGGCTCGTAATCGATGAGAAAAAAGGCGATGGCGAGATAGAGGGTATAGAGGAGTACGAACTTTTTCACGCCAGATCTAATGCCTTTCGCATATATTTGACGATCTCCTCCTTTTCATACCAAAAATCAGTAAAGATCTCAAAGGCCAGAACCCCTTGATAGAGCAGCATCTCGGTGCCATCTTTGGTGACGAGGCCGTAAGATTTGGCCAAAGCCAGAAATGGCGTGAGCTTGTTATAGATCACGTCTACGGCGTATTTGGCCTGGGGGAGGATGGTATCCAGTAGATCCTTGGGGGCTGGGAGGCTGTCGTCTTTGAGGCCCGCGGAGGTGGTGTTGATCACCAGATCGAAGGCTTTTGGCTCGAACTCATCCCATGTATAGGCTTTGAAACCCTTTTCCCAAAAATAGGGGAGGCGTTTGCCGCTGCGATTGAGGATGACCGGCTCATATCCTTTATGGCGTAGATACAGAGCGATGGCCTTGGCAGTGCCGCCGGCTCCCAGGATCAAGACACTTTTGAAATCAAACTCCTTGATACTCTCATACAGCCCCGGGGCATCGGTATTGTAGGCGTAGATTTTGCCATCTTTATGGTACCATGTATTGACTGCCTCGATCTCCTTGGCGATACCCAGCACCTCGTCGGCCTGTTTGAAGGCTTCTTCTTTATAAGGGACGGTGATATTGATACCTGTGAGTCCTACCTCCAAAAATCTATCCCGAAGCAAAGGCTCTTGGAGCAAGATTTTGGTATAGCATCCATCGAATCCCAGCTTTTCAAAGGCGTAGTTGTGCAGAATTGGGGAGATGGAGTGCTCCACCGGATTTCCAAAAATAGCGTAGAGTCTCATCGTGCAAGCTCCTCCAGAGCCTTTTTCAAGGCTCCCAGTTTGTTGTTGACCTCCAAATATTCAAGCTCTGGTTTGCTATCGGCCACGATACCGGCACCCGCTTGGAATACCACTTTATCTGGCAAAAGCATGGCTGTGCGGATGGCGATGGCACTGTCCATATCGCCATTGAAGCCAAAATATCCCACACTGCCGCTATAAAATCCACGCTTGAGCCCTTCAAACTGAGCGATCAGCTCCATTGCTCGAATCTTTGGGGCTCCCGTCATAGTGCCGGCGGTGAATGTGGCCATGAAAAGGTCGAACATATCGTACTTCTCATCCAGCCTTCCTACCACATCGCTGACCATATGCATCACGTGGCTGTAGCGCTCGACGCGCATGATCTCGGGGACTTTGACGCTGCCGGGTTTGGCGACTCGCCCCACGTCGTTGCGTCCCAGGTCGATGAGCATCACATGCTCGGCCACCTCTTTGGGGTCGTTTAGCATCTCCAGCTCCAGCTCCTTATCTCTGGCTGATGTCCCACCTCGCTTTCTGGTACCGGCAATGGGGCGCAAGAGGATCTCGCCATCGGTGAGGCGCACCATCACCTCTGGACTGCTGCCGGCTATGGCAAAATTTTCGTGCTCCAGCAAAAAGAGGTAAGGAGAGGGATTGAGGGTGCGAAGCTTGCGGTAGAAGCTAAATCTATCCACGATCGCTTGCTGGGTGAGGCGGTTGGAGATGACGATTTGAAACACATCGCCGCTTCGTATCATTCGCTTCGATTTGGCCACCATCTCAAAAAATCGCTCTTTGGAGTGGGCGAACTTCGGTTCGCCAAGTATTTTTGCTTTTTTGAGTGGAGTGTAGTGATACTCGCCTTTGATGGAGCGCTCTATCTCATCGAAGCGATCTGCCACCTCCTCATCGGGAGTGAGCAAAGTAAGAGTGGCGTTTTTGTGGGAGTAGGCGAGGATGAGCCGGGGACGCAGCATATAAAAGTCTGGTGTATTGAGCTCGTCTTTGAGATTTTGCATAAAAGGCTTGAGAACCGGCTCAAATTCCTTGACCATATCGTATCCGATATAGCCGATAAATCCATCCACGAAGCCTACGCCCAATTTTTTGGAAATCTCCTTATGGTAGCTAAAATCCACATCTTTATAGTAGCGCTTCATAAACAAAAGGGGATTGGACTCAATTTCTTGCACTTTTCCTTGGCTATTTTTATAAAAGCTTTTGCCCTCTTCGCTCCAGATAGCTTCATGTTCTCCACAGACGATATAGCTAAAGTTTCCTTCGCTCGTGTTGACCACACTCTCGAAAAGATAGGATTTTTCCCCAGGGAAAAACTCTTTGGCTTTCTCGTATAGAGCGATAGGGGTAAACTCATCCAATGCAAATTGTTTGTGATGGACCATCATTTCACCTTGGTGATAAAAGCGTTTTTGCTGATAGTTTTTTTGATTTTCGGCAGATGTTTGGCCGCCTCTTTTCTGGAAGCGAAGGGGCCGATATAGACACGCTTGATCTTTTTGCCATTGATATCGAACTCTTTGATGATATATTCATAGCCACTTCTTTTGATCTTTTTCAAAAAGGCGCTATTGGGATCGTAGCGCAAAAACGCTCCTACTTGAATATAAATATTGCCAATATGTTTGATTTTGGGAGTAGGTTTGGGCTTTGGTTTGGGTTTGGCCACAGGTTTTGCTATGGCAGCTTGATGCGTAGGAGTGGGCTTGGCAGCTGGTTGGGTTTTGGGTGTGACTGCAGGTTTTGTAGAGGTTACAGGTGGCTGCTCAGGTTTGGTTGCGATCTTTTCCTCTTTTTTCATCACATCTTCGATCACCTTCTTGAACTCCTCGTCACTTGGTTCCTCTTCTTTGGAAAGTATGGGTACCTCTTCGAAGTTCTCTTCACTGGAGAGCTCTGGGGAGGGCTGCTCGGTCTCTATAAGTGCCTCTTGGGGGGCGGAGGAGGAGTCGGTGACGATCTTGACGATACTGATGACGATGACGAATATCAAAAAGATCGAACCGCCGATCAATAGATATTTTTTGATTCTGTTCTTTTTTTCATATTTTTCCAAAACGATATCGTCAAGCTCATCGCTGTGGAGCTCTTCGAGATCTTGTAGTGTTTCGTCGAAATGCTCTTTATCCATGATCGGTCCTTGTTGCGAAGTGTGATTATTATAGTTAAAAATAATTGAAAAGGAGCTTCAAATCCCCCGGAGGGGAGAGGGATCAGTAGGTGGGTTGAGTATAAAGGACAAATTTTCTGGCGAGCTGGACCATCTCCTCTTTGATCTTTTGATGAAGGTTCACATCCTCGATATTGTCCAGTACATCGGCGATGCGTGTAGCGATGAGCTCGAACTCCTTCTCTTTCATCCCTCTGGCGGTGAGGGCCGGACTACCTATGCGAATACCGCTGGTGACGAAGGGACTTCTGGTCTCTCCCGGGACTGTGTTTTTGTTGACGGTGATACCGGCGCGTCCCAGCGCTTCGTCCGCATCTTTGCCGCTGAAATCTTTGTCCAGGAAGCTTACCAAGACCAGGTGGTTGTCGGTACCGCCACTGACCACATTGTAGCCTCTATTCATCAGCACGGTGGCCAGAGTCTCGGCATTCTTTCGTACCTGCTTGGCGTACTCTTTCCATTCGGGTTTGAGATTTTCACCAAATCCTACAGCTTTAGCGGCGATCACATGCACGAGAGG
>JALWZJ010000027.1 GCA_027002625.1 Campylobacterales bacterium | reverse complement strand
CAGCATGCGAACAATCCGGTAGACTGGTATCCATGGGGTGACGAGGCTTTTGAAAAGGCCAAAAAAGAGAACAAACCGATCTTCCTCTCCATCGGCTACAGCAGCTGCCACTGGTGCCATGTGATGGAGAAAGAGGTCTTCGAAAACGAAGAGGCGGCCAAAGAGCTCAACGAAAATTTCGTAAGCATCAAAGTGGACCGAGAGGAGCGCCCCGATCTGGACAAATATTTCCAAGAGGTCTATCAGCTGCTCAATCAGCGCCCGGGAGGCTGGCCCCTTTCTATCTTTATGACTCCAGACAAAAAGCCCTTTTTTGCCGCCACCTATATCCCACTAAAGCCAAAATATGGGATGCCGGGTTTCATCCAGCTTGTGCGCAACATCAGCGATACCTACAAAAAAGAGCCCGAAAGTATCACCGAGCAGTGCAAGGAGATAGAGCGCTTTATGCAGCCTACCACCCCTACCAAAGCGGTGCGCTTCGATGAGAGTATCGCCCAAAAGTTCGTCGAAGCGGTCAAAAAGCACTACGACAAAGTTCATGGCGGTTTTGGCACCAAACCTAAATTTCCCCACACCTCCACCATCAACACATTGCTTGATGTCTACCGGCTTACAGGAAACAAAGAGGCCCTTGAAATGGCCGAGCATACACTGAAGAATATGGCCAAAGGGGGGCTCAGAGACCTTGTAGATGGTGGATTTTGCCGCTATAGCGTGGATGAGAAGTGGCTGGTACCCCACTTCGAGAAGATGTGCTACGACAATGCACTATTGATGGAGAGTTACCTTCGAGCCTACCACACCACCAAAGATGAGTGGTACAAAAAAATAGCCTTCGAGACGGCTGACTTTTTGATGGAGTATATGAGCGAAAAGGGGCTCTTTTTTAGTGCCAGTGACGCGGACAGCGAAGGAGTGGAGGGGAAATATTTCGTCTACGACTACGACGAGATCGTACAAAAACTCAAAGAAGATGGCTTTAGCGAACAAGAGATCGAACTGGTACTGCGAAAGCTTGGCATCACAAAAGGGGGCAACTTCGAAGGCAAAAATATCCCCAGAAACGAAGATCTCTTCATTTGCGAGACCACCCAAAAGGCACTGGACTCTTTAAAGCAGTTGCGAAAGAAGCGTACTTATCCATTTATCGACAAGAAGATCATCACCAGCTGGAATGCCATGATGATCAAATCTTTGTATATGGCCAGCCGTATAGACAACCGCTACTTCGAAGTGGCAGAAGAGGCGATGGGTGCCTTGTGGGAGAAGATGTACAAAGATGGACACCTCTACCATGTAGCTCTCATCGACACCGAGCCCTCCATCAAAGCCTTTTTGGAAGATTACGCCTACTTGGCCGTAGCTTTGCTCGAAGCCTACAAAACCACACTGGACGAAGAGTATTTGGCCAAAGCCAATCTCATCGTCAACGACGCGTTGGTGGAGTTTTTTGAGGAGGGGCGATGGTACTTCTCCAAAGGGGAGATCTTCGTCGAAGCCGAACATATCGATACCTCCTATCCAAGCAGTGCGGCGATGATAGTGGATGCGATGCTGAGTCTTGGTACCATTCTCGATCCCAAATATATCGAGTTCGCCTACCAAAGTATCGAGTACTACAGCGAGCGGATATATCGCTATATGCCTTGGGCCGCGAAATTCGTAGAGGATGTGCTGCGCTTCGTCTATCAAGATAGAGTCGTCAAATCCACCAGAAGCGATCTTGCTCCATGTACCACAAAAGTGGATTTCGTACGCTATCCCTTCGTATGGCTCCATATCCATGAGATCGAGGGCTATCAGCTATGCAACCGTATCAGCTGCTTCAAAGAGGCAAATAGCTGTGATGAAATAGTAAAGGCTTTGGATGAGTGAGACGGCGATCTTGGGCGGTGGGTGCTTTTGGTGTCTGGAGGCAATTTTCAAGCGGGTCAAAGGGGTCAAAAGCGTCACAAGTGGCTATGCTGGATGCCGCCGTCCAAATCCTACATACGAACAGGTCTGTGCCGGCACCACCAAATGCGCTGAAGCCGTCAAGATAGAGTACGATCCCACTATCATCAGCTACGAAGAGCTGCTTCGCATCTTTTTCGCTATCCACGATCCCACACAGCTCAATCGCCAAGGTGCGGATGTAGGCACGCAATATAGATCGGTCATTTTCCCTCTCGATGAGCGCCAGCGCCAGATCGCTAAAAAGGTGATCGAAGAGCTAAATCCCCTTTTTGGCGGCAGGATCGTCACCACCATCGAAGAGCCAGGAAC
>JALWZJ010000026.1 GCA_027002625.1 Campylobacterales bacterium | reverse complement strand
CTATCAGCAGATACTCGTGTACGAAATTGGCTCGCAAGATCGCCTCTTGCACCAATTGATCGAAGTAGCGTCTATTGTAAAGCCCAGTAAGCGGATCTTTCATCGCCATATCCAAAAGCTCTTGCTGCTGTAAAAACTCTTTGGTCACATCGAAAAAGACAATGGCGAAGTCCCCATCCACTCTGTTGGCTTTAAGCTTGAAGATCTGCTCTTTTTCATCCATATTGATCTTGACATACAAAGGATACTCTCTGTTTTCCAACAATTTGGGTATCCACTCTTTAGGATCGCAGTTTTGTGCCACCAGTCCCCTTCCCTCTTCAAACTCGTAACAACTACAGCAGTTTTGGAAAAGATCGCTCAATTTTTTAAAACCCGAGAAATAGCGATGAAATATCTGATTGGCAAACAAAATCCGCTCACCATCGGTAATGAGCACCACCTCTTGCAAGGTATTGAGTATCTGGCGATAGTAGCGATGCTGACGTATCTGCAACGCATCTTTGAAACGCAAATACCAGATCACGACCCCTGCTATTGCGCTTAGTACGAGCAAAAAGAGTAAAAAGATACGCCACAAAATCTCCGCATCGATCACTTTACCTAAAATTTTCTCTCTTTGTTGGCCAAAAACGATCCAGACCACCGGCTCTTTTTTTGCATTGAGTACCGAATAGGCGGCCAATATCCATCCATCCTTCTCTATCGATTTTTTTCGATGCAACAGATTTTGCAAAGATATCTTTTCCAAGCGTTGAAAAATCTCCCTGTCCTGGTCCTCTTGTAAGATCTTGAAATTTTGGATGGATCTTTCGATATGTGTGGCATAGGAGTAGTAGGCTGGATCGAGCAAGATCGCACTATGAACGCCCAGATTGAAAAGATTTTGCCAAATGGAGTTGAAATGGCCGATCACCTCCAATTTTTTTTCGGATCCTTGGGGTACGAAAGCACTCAAATGCGCTCCAAAACAGTCCACTGTCACTTCACTTTGATACTCTTTTGGCCAAAAAAGCTCCTTGGTACACCCTCTCTCTTTTGGAATGGCAAGAAGCAGTCGATCTTTTCGATAGATACGAAACCAAATATTTTTATATTGGGTATAGCGCTCCAGAAGCGATGAAGTATCGGCAGGGATGAATTGGTGGGTACGCATCGTGATAGCCATGGCCAAAAGAGCGTTTTTTTTGTTTTGGATCTCGTTGGAGATCTCCAAGTTTGTTTGGGCCACAAACTGTGCGATGATCCGCTCTTTCAAAGCAAAGATGTTCAATATCACCAAAACAACTATCGCCATCAATGGCAAAACAAGTAAAATAAATCGTCTCACTCTCTATCTCGCAGCGGTTTGCTCGTCGACCTTTTGGCTTTGGCCTTCATATCGATAGCCAAAAGAGGCAAACTCTTTTTGGAAGCTATCGTTATTTTTTTGACTCCTTTTACCGAACGCTCATAGACCATAAATCCAGCCTCGGCCAGTGCCATACGCACAGGAGTGGCGATAGAGTAGGTCGTCAAGATCATATTCTCATCGGTGATAGTATAGAGATCTTGAAAATACTCCACTGTCCAAAGGGAAGGATTTTTTTTGGGGCTGAAGGCATCTTGATAGACAATATCGATATCGTGAAGAGTCTTGATATACTCTCTCGCATCCATCACCCTAAGCTCGATCGATATATTCGAGGCTTCATATTTTCCATGCTCGATCAAACGAGAGATCACAGGCACGAATGGTTCCAAAGGCTTGGGATAGGGAAAGCTCGGAAGGGTCTTCAAAAGCGTAGCGTCCAGTTCGGGAGAGAAGATCTCCAAAGATTTCACTCTTTTTTGCTTCGAAAAATGGTAGAGTGTGGCCAGAGTGTTGAACCCCAAACCAAAACAGATGTCCAATATTCGTAGATGAGGCTTGGAAGTCAGCTCGAAAGCTGGCTCCACATGCTTTTTGAGCGCCTCGGTAAGGGCCCCATCTTTGACGCTATGATAGCACTCCTCATACTCCTTGGAGTAGAGTGTCAAGCTTCCATCCGCACTCTGGCGCCACTCGTACTTCTCCACCATATCCTCAGGCTATTTCATCAAGCTCTCTAAACATCATCGCCTCCACGATCTGCTCGATATCCATCCCTGGCATCGCCAAGAGAGCTCTCGCACCCAACTCAAAAGCGCTATCGAGCTCATCCTCTTTGTCGGGCGTGACGATGTAGTCGAAAAAGATATTGTCGATATTGTCTACAAACTCCAAATTTTCTATCCTCATCCCCTCGCCAAGATCGAGCAGAGCGAAAAGCTTGGCACCTTTTAGGGTAGTGACCACAGACTCCTCACCCTCGGCACTTCGCACCGGTACCATGATCCTCATCTACGCTCCTATCACTTCTACACTCTGTGGATCCACGTCACAGCGATGTTTGTCGATGCTGTTTGGATCCAAAGCCAGCTCTTCGTTGTTCATGATACCGATTCCATTTTGGACTACATGGTTTGCTATCTTTCTGGCTCCCTCGAGTGAGTGCATATAGCAGCTGCCGCATTGATAGACATTGAGTTCTGGGATCTCCTCGATACTTTTGATAGCCAAGATATCGCGCATACTCTTCTCCCACGCCTGTGCCACATCCAGCTCGCTCGGTCTGCCGATCACACTCATATAAAATCCTGTGCGGCACCCCATAGGAGAGATATCGATGATCTCCACTTCATCGCTGTTGAGGTGCTCTCTCATATATCCAGCAAAAAGATGCTCCAGCGTATGGGTCCCTTTTTCGCTCATGATCTGTTTGTTGGGTTTGCAAAATCTTAGATCAAAAACAGTGATAGCGTCACCCGAGGGGCTCCTCATCTCTTTGGCCAAACGCACTGCAGGTGCCGGCATTTTGGTGTGATCCACAAGAAAACTCTCGAGCAGAGGCATACTCTATCCTTTTTCGTGAAATTATAGTGGGTGGATTAGAAGTTGTCAACGATGGCGTTGCCATCCATCTCTTGAGCACTCAGTACGTTTTGGACGGCTTTGAGGATGATATCTTCGGAGTCCAGACGCTCTTTGCAGGCTACACCTATGGATATCTTGGTATTTGGATAGCTACGTTCCAAAGCAAAAAGTATTTTGTTGGCCACTTTGGCATGGGCTTCTGGATTGTTGGCAAAAAAGAGTAGAGCGTAATAGCTATCGCTGATCTTTTTGAAGCGGTCAGCACACCTGGTATTGCTGACGATGATTTGCGAGATGTCGCCTTGGCCACCATGGTGGATCAGCATCAGGCAAAAGGGGAGCCCGTATCGAGAGGAGATACACTCGAAAGATCGGGCCTCCTCTTGGAGCTTCGCCTTGATGGTGGAGTAGATATAGCTCAAATCAGACTCCAGCCTCTTCTCTTTTTTGCAGATACTCCCATCTGGCATCAACAGCTTTTTGCCAAAGATCGATGATGTGTCTGTTTTCCGGCTTGAAGAGGTGTCGAAATCTTGGCTGTGCCGCCAGATACTCCTCTACCGGGATCTTCTTCTTGGGTCTGTAGGTGATGTTGAGCTTGGTGCTGTAGATGATACCGTGCTCGTCTCGCTCGTTGATGATCTCGTATAGCGGCCACACACAGCTATCGACTCCCAGATCGCTCACCTCGATGGTATCTTCTGGAGCGTGCTTCCACTCGGTGGTACACGCACTTTGGGCATTGATGTAAACTGGACCGTTGACCTCGAAGCCCTTTTGGACCTTTTTGACCAGGTCTTTCCACTTGCTTGGACTCACCTGTGCCACATAGGGCGCTCCATGGTCCGCCATGATCTCCACCATACTCTTTTTCATCATCTTCTCGCCATAGCTCACACTTCCAGCCGGACTGGTAGTGGTGCTGGCACCAATGGGTGTGGAAGAGCTTCGTTGTCCCCCCGTGTTGGCATAGACTTCATTGTCGAGACAGACATACATGAAGTTGTGGCCACGCTCGAAAGCTCCACTCAAAGACTGAAACCCGATATCGTAGGTACCACCGTCACCAGCGAAGGCCACGATCTTGGGCTCACGTCCCTCATCTACCATTTTTTGGGTAGCTGGTGGGAGCTTGCCCTTTTTCTTCATCACTTCATACGCCGCACTTACGGTAGCCGCCGCTACAGCCGCGTTTTCAAAGCCGATATGGATCCAGCTCACATCCCAGCTGGTCTTTGGATAGACAGCCGTACACACCTCCAGACACCCCGTAGCGGTAGCTACGATGATCGGATCGTCGGTGGCGTTGAGGACTTCTCGTACGATGATGTTGTGCGAACATCCAGGGCACATCAGATTCGCACCCTCGAACCGGTCGTTGGAGAGCGAAAACTCCTTGAGATTTTTGATCTTTTTTACCATTACTTCCCCCTCTTAATAAAACGATAGCTTCGGTCCTCTCAGACCCAAGAACTGCTGTAGTGGCACTACCGGCTCACCGGCTTTGGCACACTTGTCAAGATCTTCGTACACCTCTTTGAGCATAGTGATGGTAGTATCTCGTCCACCCAGACCGTAGATGTAGTTGAGTACCACTGGTCGCTTACCGGCAGTAAGCAGTGCAGCCGAGATCTCGTTGAACAGAGCTCCAAAGGTACCTCCAGGAGCGCTTCTATCCATCGCAGCCACCGCTTTGACGTTGCTAAGAGCCTCCTGAATCTCTTTGAATGGGAAGGGTCTGAGCACTCGAAGGCTGATCACTCCCGCTTTGACACCTTTTTCTCTCATCTGATCGGCAGCGATCCTGGCGGACTCCACGGTAGTACCAAGAGCGAATATCGCCACATCCGCATCATCCATCTTGTAAGTATAGACCAGATCGTACTCTCTACCCGTTCGATCTTTGAACTCTGCAAAAACATCTTTGATCGTACCAAAAGAGTTCATCAAATCGTTGTGTTGTCTCGCTTTATGTTCGAAATGCCAATCCTCCTCCGTCTGTACTCCGTGGGTTACAGGATTGGCCACGTCGAGCATGGAGTTGACGGGTTTGTATTCGCCTATGAACTCTCTCGCCTCTTCATCTTGGAGTGGGCGGACGTTTTGGGCGGTATGGGAGCAGATGAAACCATCTTGATGCACCATCACCGGCAGCCTCACATTGAGATCTTCACCTATCTTGAAGGCCATGAGAGTAAGATCATAGGCCTCTTGGGGATTGTAGGAGCATAGATTGATCCAGCCAGCATCCCGTCCCAGATACATATCGGAGTGGTCTCCGTTGACGTTGAGCGGTGCGGCGAGGGCTCTGTTGACGACGGTGAGGACTATGGGCAGTCGCATACCGCTGGCTTGATAGAGCACCTCCACCATCAACGCAAACCCCTGGGAGCTGGTCGCAGTGGCGGCTCGCACACCTGCGGCACTGGCGGCCACACATCCACTCATCGCCGAATGTTCGGACTCTACCATGATAAACTCTCCATCCACATACCCATCGGCCAAAAACTTGGAGTAGTTTTGTACGATAGGAGTAGAAGGAGTGATCGGATAGGCGGCCAATATGTCCACCTCCGCTTGTCTTAGGGCATGGGCGGCGGCCATGTTGCCATCCCAAACTTCCACTTCGTTTAGTTCATACTTTTTTGCCATCGGCTATCCTTTACTTCTTTTCTTCTTTTTTGGGCCACATTTCGAGCGCCTTTTCGTTCTCCATATGCTCAGGAAACATCAGCAAAGATTTTGGATTGGTAGGACAGACCTCTACGCATATTCCACACCCCTTGCAGTGCTCGTAGATCACACCGATCATCTTCTTGTCCCGGCTCAAAATAGACATATCGGGACAAAAGACCCAACAAAATTGGCAGTCGATACATAGATCTCTATTGTAGACCGGCTTTTCGACTCGCCAGTCACCCACCTGCCACTCATGAGAATTGGTCGGAGCGTAGGGTCGCTCATCCATAGGGACCTCGGCCACATCCTCCACAGGTTCCGTGAAAGAAAAGAGTGCCGCTCCAGGGATCAGCTCGTCCCAGCCAAGCTCTTTTATCTCTTCTATATCTTTGATCTCTTTCAAATCTTTTGCCATCGCCTATCCTTTAGTGTACTTCGTTGTAGGCACGCTCGATCGCCGCCATATTCGCATCGATTATCTTTTGGGGAAACTTGGAGAGGACCTTTTTCATCGCATCCTTGAAGTAGTCCAGCTCGAACATTCCAGACACCTTCATCAACGCTCCCAGCATCGGAGTGTTTGGAATGGCTCTTCCGATAGTATCGAGCGAAATCTGCATACAATCCACCACATAGACCTCTTTGCCCTCGAGTTTTGGCTGGGATTTGACCAGCTCCTCTTTGCTCAGGTGTGTGGTGATGATATACTTGGTGTCCTCTTTTTCGTTTGCCGTGATATCGGCGGTGTAAGTAAGACCCGGGTCGATGACCAAAACGTAGTCCGGTCTCATGAACTTTTCGTGATTGAGGATAGGCTGATCGTCCACCCTGTTGTAGGCGGTCATCGCCGCACCCCTCTTGGCAGAGCCGTAGAACGCGAAAGCCTGCACATATTTTCCGGTATTGGCCACCACATCGGCCAGACCCTTCGCCCCCGTCACGGCACCCTGCCCGGCTCGGCTATGCCATCTGATTTCCAACATTTCAAACTCCTCTATCGATTTTGATACTAAATTGTAATCAACCCACTCTTAAATATCTATTAGAGTAATAGGACCAATTATCTCCAAGTTAAGATTAATTGGCTATTAATCACTCACTTTACTCCAATTCTTTGTGGCGAATCATCGCTACCGCTTTATAGGCGTCGACCGCTCTATGTCGTGCGCATCGCCGCAGCTGTATAGATGTAGCGTACCCGCACTCCACAGCCACCGAGCCGATACCGGCGGCATTGGCCGCCTCTATGTCCAAGCAGGTATCCCCTACCATCCAGCTATGCTCAGGATGGGCGTGTAGCTTATGCATAGCTTTGAAAATCGGTTCTGGATGGGGCTTGGGATGGATCACATCCTCACGCCCGATAAGCACGCCAAAGTAGTGCATCAGACCAAAATGCTCCATCAGCTCTTTGGAATAAAGCCCCGTTTTAGTGGTGACGATACCCAAGTTGGCAAACTGGACCGCCTCCTCTATCGCCTCTTTGGCCCTTGGCAAGAGGATGGTCTTTTGCTTGGAGACGATACGATATCGCTCCTTGTAGCTCTGGACATACTTTTCTATATCTTCCTCTTTGATACCCAAATGGGCAAACATAAAGTCCAACGGATGGCCGATAAGTGCCAAAATCTTCTCTTTGGGTGGTGGATTTTGGCCAAAACGTTTGAATGTGTAGTAAAAACCATCGAGTATCGCTTCGGTAGAGTCGATGAGAGTGCCATCGAGGTCAAAAAGGATCGTCACTTTCTTCATGGCTTGATCCACTCTATCTCGTTGTGCATGATGCCGATGATGGAGGGCTCCACGTTTTTGATGGAGCGGTTGACGGCGGTGATGGAGTTGGGGATATACAAAAAAAGATAGGGCACGTCGGCTACGATGAGGCGAAAGATACGGCGATACAGCCTGGAGAGCTTGGCTCTATCGATGGTACTTTGTGCCTCTTCGATGAGCCTGTCCACCTCCGGATTTTTGTAGCCTACGAGGTTGAAGCCTCCTATTTTTGCCGAATCGCTGTGCCACAGAGGATAGGCATCGGGAGTCAGTCCCAATCCCCACCCAAGCAAAATGGTCTCGAATTTCCTTGGAGTCACCACCGTGTTCAAAAAGGCTTGCCACTCCATGGCCCGGATACTCACCTCCACACCGATTTTGGCCAACTGGTACTGGATGATCTGGGCGGCGTAGAGGCGCAAAGAGTTGTTGGAGTTGGTGGCTATCTCAAATTTCAA
>JALWZJ010000025.1 GCA_027002625.1 Campylobacterales bacterium | reverse complement strand
TTGCAAAAGTATCGAAGAGTACCGATAAAAGGAGAGATCAAGTGAGAGTGCTGGTGTTGGAGGATGAGTATGCGCTGCGCCAAAGCATCGAAGAGTTTTTGGAGGATTTGGGATTCGAGGTCAAGGGATTTGAGCGAGGGGATGAGTTTTTGGATGAGCTGTATAGCCTAAAGTACGATATATTGCTTTTGGATGTAAAAGTGCCAGGGATCAACGGTTTTGAGCTGCTCAAGCAGTTACGAGAGATGGGCAACGATGTTCCAGCCATTTTCGTCACCTCCATGACCCATGTGGATGATTTGGCCAAAGGGTTCGAGCTTGGATGCTGTGACTATATCAAAAAACCTTTTGATCTCAAAGAGTTAGAAGTTCGGCTCAAAAATGTACTCAAGCGTGAATGCTTCGATGCCAAAAGTGATATCGTAGAACTTGGAGAGGGATTTCGATACGACCTCAAACGCTTTGTCCTTACCAAAGGGGATACCAATATCCCTCTTACCAAGCAAGAGCAGCGTATTTTGGAGCTTTTGATAAAGCATAGAGGCTCTGTAGTGACGCCGGAGCTCTTTTGTGAAGAGGTGTGGGGAGAGTATGTGGATCCTGCCAATGTGCGGGTCCATATCAACAAACTTCGCAAGAAGCTCGATAAAAATATCATCAAAAACGTACATGGGGTAGGGTATACCATTGATTCTTGATGCAAAAAAATATGCGATACGCCACGCCCTTTTCTATACTCTCATTATAGGCCTCGTTCTTTTTGTACCTCTGTTTGTCTACACCTCCTTGGTGCTCGATATCAACGAGGCAAAAAACCGGCAAGAGCTCAAAAAGGTGGCTCTAAAAATCATCTCCAAGATGGAGAGCTACCAAGGTCCCGAGCCCTTCGTCTATCCCCGTTTTAGCTCCTACCGCTCCGGACTCTACGACGAGCGCTTTAGGCCCATTTTCACTCTTTTGCAGCACGAACCCACCGCCTTTACTCCCGGATACCACAAAGAGGGAGCCTATCGCTACTATATCGTGGAGCTTCCTCAAAACATCTATTTTGGAGCCAAGTATCTGGTAGTCTCCAAGACTTTCGATCCATGGCATATCTATCGGATGACGCTGCTCATAGGGATCGGGATATTACTGATTTTGCTGCTCTTTTCTTATCTGGTACTCAAAAACTTCAGTGCTCCTTTTGAAAAGATCAATCAAGCGTTGGACAATTTCATTAAAGATTCGATGCACGAGATCAATACACCCCTTTCGATCATCAATGTCAATATCGACCTCTTTAGCCGAAAAGTTGGCCAAAACAGACATCTTGGTCGCATCAAAGCGGCAGCAAAGACCTTGGGCAACATATATAACGATATGGACTATCTGATCAAAAAGGATAGGATCGAGTATGCCAAGGAGCCTATCGATCTTGGTACCTTTTTGAAAGAGCGGATCGACTACTTTCAAGAGATCGCCAATCTTCGCAATATCGAGCTAATCAACAAGATCGCGGCCCATCCTACCATCACAATCAACAAAACGAAACTCCAACGTATCATCGACAACACCCTCTCCAACGCCATCAAATACTCCAAGGAAAACTCCAAGGTAGAAATCTACCTCAAAGAGCACAAAGACAAAGTGATCCTCGCCATCAAGGACTACGGCATCGGTATCGAAAATCCCCAAAAGATCTTCGATCGCTACTATAGAGAGGATATGGACAAAGGGGGCTTTGGCATAGGGCTCAATATCGTCAAAAATATCCTCGATGAAGAAAAAATCGGCCTCAAGATAGTCTCAAAACCGGGAATCGGCACCACGTTTATCTACCTCTTCACAAAATCTTAACACTTCCATCAAAAATCTTTACAAATTTTTTACATTTGACTGATACCATTTTTCTATCCCTTCAAAAGGAGTACAGATGAGAAGAGGTTTGGTAGTGGCTCTTGGCTCGCTGCTGGTAAGCTCGCTGGCAGTGGCGAAGGATCTGCGCAGTGCGGTGGAGTCGCCCGATGCGACTAAAATATTGCAAAAGGACAAACTCCCCCCACCCAAAAAGTACAAGATGCCAAAGGGGTGTATGACCACGGACAAACTGGCCATCGAAAGAGGGAAATATATCTTCCACAATCTCAACGGCAAAAAGGCCAAGACCCCACCACCTCCGGGTCTGCCCAAATTTGTCGTGGTCAACGGTAAGAAAAAGCCCAAGCAGTACGGCAACTGCGTGGCCTGCCACAATATCGAAGGTGCCAAAGGTCCGGGCAATGTGGGGCCCGATCTGCACAACTACAAAAAGCATTTTATAGATACGGGTGTACGCACCTATGCCTATGTCTATCAACAAATTGCCGACGCTCGTATCTACAATCCAAAAACCCATATGACGATCAATCTCACCACCGGGCTCTTTACGCCAAAAGAGATCTGTGAGATCACATCGTATGTGGTAAGTCCAAAAAAGGAGAAGTGATGGAAAGAAGAAGTTTTCTAAAAAGTATAGGCACACTGCCCGCTTTAGGAGTATTGGGAGCAAGTGGCATCAACCTTTTGGCCAAAGAGAGCAAACCAAAAGGCAAAAACGCCATCTCTTTCAAAAAGGCACTGAGCGTGGTCACCAACGGTAAGGGAGCAAAAGAGAGTGACAAAGTCCATCTAATAGTACCAGAGATCGCCGAAAACGGCGCGGTGGTACCGGTGAAGGTCAATGTGGATGTGCCTATCGAGCAGGTCAAGTCGATCCATATCCTCTCGACCAAAAATTCCAATGCCAGATGTGCAGATGTCTTCTTGACGCCACGAAACGGCAAGGCATATTTTGCTACCCGTATCAAATTGGGCGGTACGCAAGAAGTGGTCGCGGTAGCGGTGCTCAAGGATGGAAGTGCCATTATGGCCAAAAAGCCGGTGAAAGTGACCATCGGCGGATGTGGATAAGGAGAAGATCATGGCAAAAAGAAAATCAATCATCAAAATCAAACCAAGAAAATATAAAGTAGGTGATATCGTCAAGGTGGACTTCATCGTGATCCATCCGATGGAGACGGGCATGCGTAAGGATAAAAAGACGGGCAAAATCAAGCCGATGCACTACATCAACGAGGTGAAGTTTTATTTCAACGACGAGCTTTTTACCACCATCATCCCTTGGGAGACGGTCTCCACCAACCCGTACTTCTCTATCAATATGAAAGTGACGGGACCTGGAGTGATCAAAGTGGTCTACAAAGATAATCTTGGCGAAGTGAATGAAAAGAGCAAAAAAGTAAAGCCCAAAGGATAAGAGATGAAACGAGTGGTGTCTTTGGCGCTGAGTCTGGCACTGGCCACTTCGGTGGTGGTGGCGGACGAGAAGCTGAGTATGAGCGAGGCCGATAGGGCGATGTATCAAGAGATGCTGGAGAACAATCCGGCCGATATCTTTGTCGAGGAGGGGGCCGAGCTTTTGGATGAGCTTGGGGGCGAAGAGGCTTTGGCCAAATTTTTGGGCCAAAGCGAAGAGAGTCTGCCCAAATATATCGCCGGATTTCCCCGCTATATCGACAAGATCGGTATGGTGGTGGCTATCGATCAGATGCTTCAAGCCTTTATGTACGATCAGGGCAAAAAGCCCTATCCTCTCAAATCCGAGGAGATGGACGCTTTGCAAGCCTATGTGAAATCTTTGGCCAACAATGAGAAGATCAATATCGATGTCAACGCCAACGAGCATATGAAAAAGGCCTACAAGCTTGGCAAGCAGATGTTTGAGTTGCGCCGTGGCAAGCGGGGGCTTTCGTGTTATAGCTGCCACAGTCCCGACGTGGTGGGGCTGCGGCTTCGGATGCAGATCCTTCCAGATCTTGGAGCCCCCGATGTCAAAGCGGCGGCCACGTGGCCAGCGTACCGGATGACCAAGGGCAAGATGTTTACGCTGCAAAAGCGGTTCCAGCAGTGTATGAAAAACGCCCTTTTGGCCAAACTCCCACTTGGCAGCCCGCAGATGGTGGCGTTGGAGGTCTATGTGACAGATATGGCCAAAGGCCAGACCATCCATATCCCAGGTCTTAAAAGGTAGGTTATGAATATAGATAGACGAGATTTTTTACACATTGCGGCAGCTCTTGGGCTGATGAGCGCAAGTGGCGGCAGACTGCACGCCGCCAAACGGGCTGACGAGATCAAGGCCGATGATATTATGGATTTCGATCCGGTAGGCAAGGTGAGCATCTTGCATATTTGCGATCTGCACGCCCACCTCAAGCCTTTGTACTGGCGAGAGCCCTCCACGCTCATTAGCGCCAAAAATTTGGTAGGGACTCCAGGCTTTTTGTGCGGGGAGGCCTTTTTGGAGTTTTATGGGATCGAGCCAAACACCCTCGAAGCCTACTTCGACACTTACCTCAACTTCGAGGAGCTGGCCAAAAAGTTTGGCAAGATGGGGGGTGTGGCCCATATGAAGACGATTATCGACGAGGTGCGAAGAGACAGAGGTGCGGATAACGTACTCTTGCTCGATAGTGGCGATACGTGGCAAGGGACTGCCGTAGCTCTAAAAACCGGAGGCGAGGCGATCGTGGATGCCCAAAACTATCTGGGCGTGGATGTGATGGTGGGACACTGGGAGTTCACCTACGGCAAAGAGCGGGTCCAAGAGCTCATCGGCAAACTCAATGGCGATTTTATCTCCCAAAACGTGGTGGATAACGATCCGTTTAGCGATAACTTCGAAGAGACCGTTTTTGAGCCCTACACCATCAAAGAGGTAGGAGGAGCCAAGATTGGAATCGTTGGTCAATCCTTTCCTTTCACTTCTACGGCCAATCCCAAACGATTTACTGAAGGGTGGAGCTTTGGGCTGCGTCTTGATACCTTGCAAGGGTATGTAGATGAACTTAGAAAAGAGAAAAAGGTCGATTGCGTCATTTTGCTCAGTCATGATGGCTTTAGCGTCGATCAAGCGATTGCCCAAAAAGTGCATGGGATCGACTTTATCCTAAGCGGTCACACCCACGATCCGGGACCTCGCCCCATTACCATCAACGGCACCACCATCATCATCGCGGGCAGCCACGGCAAATTCGTAGGACGGCTCGATCTTGATATCCAAAAAGGCAGAGTCAAAGATTTTCGCTACAAGCTGATCCCAGTAGCTTCCGATCTGATTCCGGCGGACAAAAAAGGAATAGAGCTGGTGGATCGCTGGTACCAGCCTTATGACAAAGAGCTGAGTCAAGTGATCGGCAAGACCAAAGGGACGCTGTATAAAAGAGATACTTTCTACTCCACCTTCGACGCTTTGATAGGAGAGGCGATCAGGGACAAGATGGATTGCGAGATCGCCTTTACTCCCGGATATCGATGGGGGACGACGCTACTGCCAGGAGACGATATCTTGGTAGACAACATCTACGAGATGACGGCTATCACCTATCCAGAGGTCTATACTTTCGAGTTGCAAGGTTCTCGTATAGCTGCTTTGCTTGAAGATATCGCCGATAACGTCTTCAATGCCAATCCGTTGTATCAGCAAGGCGGAGACATGAGCCGCCTCACGGGAGTGAGCTACGATATCAAGGTCAACGCACCGGCTGGCAAGCGGATCTCCAATCTCAAAATCAACGGCAAACCCCTCGATCCCAACCGCTCCTATGTGGTGAGTGCCTGGGGCGGAAACTTGCAAAGTGCCGGGAAGAATCTAAGAGAGAGCAAGATAGAGCCGGTGTACGACGTGGTGACCAACTATGTCAAGAAGAGTGGTACGATCGATGTCTCCTCCAAATCGAATGTGAGGATTTTGGACTATGATTGTGGCTGTCCCAAAAAGGGTGGAGTATGCTAAAGGAGAAGAGGATGAAAAGGATAGGATTGAGCGTGGTAGCGGTGGTGGGTATGGCATCATTGATCTCATCTACGGCTTTGGCCAAAGAGAAGCGCATACTCAAAGGGAATATGACCCTCAAGTACAATGTGCTCCCGGGCAAAGCCGATACCTTACAAGAGATGTTCACCAAAGGGGTATGGTACGGAAGGCTCAGACTCAACACTTTCAAGTGGGATTGGGACAAGGAGTATCCAGGTAAGACGAAAGACAACTGGGCTGTGGGCGTAGGCGGTAGTTTGGAGTACAAGACCGCCTATTTCAACGGCTTGGGAGCTACCGTGGCGATGTACACCTCCCAAAACCCGTGGCATATGGATCCAGAAGATGTGAAGTACGTAAAAGCGGGTAAGGATACTTTTAGCCGTGACAAGGTCAAAAAGACGGGACATTTTGGGATGAGTGTGGTAGGACAGGCCTATTTGGAGTACAAAAGGTCCAAAACGAGCTTCAAGCTTGGTCGCCAGATTTTCGAGAGTATGCTCACCAAAAGCAACGATACCAAAATGATCCCAAATACCTTCGAGGGGTATAGTCTAACAAGCAAATATTTTGCCGGTACTACCATCAAGCTGGCCTACTTCACCAAACAAAAGCTTCGTGACCACATCAATTTTCACGATGTGATCACCTTCAAAGACGCCAGCGGCGACAGCTGGGCCAACAACGACGACAGTGCGGTGAACAAGGCGCTTAGCTATCAAAACTTCGTAGCGGCTGGTAAGGATCCCGATCATAGCCTCATCGTCGCTGAAGTGGCCAACAAGAGCTTGGTACCAAACCTCAAGTGGAAGCTCAACTACACCGCCGTCCCCGATGTGGTGGCGTTGGCAGGTATCGAGGCCCACTACGCCATACCACTGGGAGAGTATAAGCTCGTCCCTGGTGCTCGCTACATCAAGCAGATGGATAGAGGTGCCGATGATATCGGCAAACTTGGCGTAGCCGTAGCCAATCTCAAAGGTAAAGGCACAGGATATAGTGATCCATATAGCGTGGATAGCTCCATCTGGATGGCCAGAGTCGATCTGAGGCCCAAAAGCAAGATCTGGTGGGCGAGAGTGGGCTACTCCAAAGTGGCCGACGATGCGGATATCATCGCTCCTTGGCGAGGATTTCCAACAGGTGGCTTTACCAGAGCCATGGCTCAGTACAACTGGTATGCCAATACCAAAACATGGATGCTCAGAGGCGTAGTCGATCTAGACAGAGCGGGGCTCGTCTCTGGTCTCAAGGCTTCTTTACGCTACGCTGTGCAAGATTTTGATGACAAAAAGCCAGGAGTTCAGGCCGATAGCGATGTGATCCATCTCGATCTTGTAGAAAAGGTCAAAAGTGTGCCAGGGCTTTACGTGAAGTTTCGACTGGGAGTGGTCAATGGCGACGACGATACTATCGCCATGGATGGGACGAGGAAAAAAGATCCGTCCTACAACGAATATCGCTTTGAGGTCAACTACCTCTTTTAAGGATGATGATGCGTAGATTAGCGCTTGTTCTGCTTCCTTTGCTACTCTTTGGGGCATTTGACCAAAAGATTTTCGAAGAGGCTTTGCAAAGAGCGAAAAAGGAGCAAAAAATCATACTACTGGAGGCGACCTCGCCCCAGTGCCACTACTGCCAATGGATGGAGCGAACTACACTCGCTGATCCTGAAGTACAAAAGATACTTGATAAGCACTTTATTTTTTTACAGATAGATGTGACCAAAGAGAGCCTACCTTTGGGACTGGAGTGGAGTATGACTCCAAGCTTTATCTTTATATCTTCAGACAAAAAGGTCCTCAAGAAGATACCTGGGGCCTGGAAAAAAGAAGATTTTTTGACGATACTACGTGAGGTGATACGATGAGAAGATTTTTTTGGATTTTTGCGATTGTGATCTCTTTGATAGGGGATACGGAGTTTGCCGAGCCAAAGCCAAGTATCGACAATCCAAGAAAGATCGTCTTTCCTATCACCCACGCAGATGACGAGTCGATCAACCATGTGCTCAGCTCCGCCA
>JALWZJ010000024.1 GCA_027002625.1 Campylobacterales bacterium | reverse complement strand
ACAGCCACTCCTACTGGCAGTGCTATCTCTTTGGAGGCGATCACTTTGCCATCGTCGTAGACCAAAAATTTGACGATATCCTTGCCATATGCCTCTTTTTGCGTGCCGATCAGCTTGGTGTGCAGAGTGATCAACAAGCAACTCTCATTGCCATCGTAGTAGTTCGCCTCGATATCCAAAGCGTTTTCTTGGTCCGGGAATGTAGCTGCCGCCAAAAGAGTGGCAAAAAAAATGTTCGCTAAAAACTTCTTCATACTCCGATTATATCCAAATTACTCCACTGCCTCAAATTTGTTGCCTTCGGCACTCCAGGCATAGACTCCACCTTGAAGATGCATGGCGTTTTCGTATCCCATCTGATTGGCCAAAAAATTCCCCACGGTAGCCGTTCTACTTCCTGTACGACATACCAATACAAAAGGAGTCTCTTTGGTAGGTACAAGCTTTTGAAATTCATTCATGAATCTATCAATATCGTAGTTGCCGTACTCGTCGAAAAAGGTCAAAAGCTTCGAACCGGGTACCACTCCTGTTTGTCTCCACTCCATCGGAGTGCGAATATCGATAATCACTGCACCCTCTTCTTGGGCACGCTTTAGCTCTTGCGGGCTAAGGTTTTTCAACATATTGTACCTTTGAATGTAAAAATTTGCCGGGCAAAGCCCGACGGGAGAATTAACGTTTGGAGAATTGAGGAGATCGTCGTGCTTTGTGTTTTCCGTATTTCTTTCTCTCTACCACTCTTGCGTCTCGAGTCAAGAGGCCGTGAGGTTTGAGGACCGCTCGAAAAGCCTCATCCATCTCGCAAAGCGCTTTTGAGATACCGTGCTTGAGAGCATCAGCTTGAGCGGAGTATCCACCACCAAGGGTTTTGGCTACTATATCTACGCTCTCTTCCATTTTTGTCAAAGCCAAAGGAAGTCGTACACGAAGTTTCAAAGCCTCGTGTCCTCCCAGCCACTCATCGAGACTCATACCATTTACGACGATCTTACCTGACCCCTTGCTGAGCCATACTTTGGCAGCAGCCGTTTTTCTCTTTCCTGTTGCATAATATCTTGCCATATTAGTTTCCCTTCACTTGTGCGGTATGTGGATGTTCACTTCCTGGATAGACTTTGAGCTTTTTGAGCATTGCCCGGCCAAGTTTCGTCTTTGGCAACATTCCTCGTGTTGCCAATTTAAAAAGTTTTTCAGGATTTTTTTCTCTTAGTTCCGCCAGCTTTTCACTTTTGACTCCACCAAAGTATCCGGTATGTCTGTGATACTCTTTGTTCTCTTTCGTACCGGAGACCTTCACTTTGGAAGCGTTGATCACCACTACATAATCGCCACAATCTACATGTGGGGTATAGCTCGGTTTATGTTTGCCTCTAAGAAGTGTAGCGATCTCAGTCACCAATCGACCAAAAGTCTTCCCTTCGGCATCGATGACATGCCATTGGCGTTCCACTTCGTTTGGTTTGACCATTTTTGTAAATTTCATATCTCACAACCTTTTCCAGTTTGATGAGTGAGATTTTACATCTCTTTATCTTAATTTCTTCTTAAATTTAGTAAATTTTAAGCTTTTTGTTCGATTACACGTCTGGTAGAGAGCTTGTATTTCTCGTAATCGACCAGATCCTCGATCGTGATCTTGAGCAATAGATTCCATCGCCCCTCCAGTGGAAGCTTTGCCTCTACCACATAGCGGCCATCAACATAGCGTGCTTGAGTCTTTATATCCCGTTTTTTCGTCTCGGGACGAGTGAGCAAAACCTCCACCTTCGCATCCTTTACAGGCTTTCCATCTTTGGTGAGGATCTCGAACTCGATATGGGCATCGGGAAAATCCAGCTTCTTCGTCAATAGCCGCACCTGGTATCTTTGCTGGAACTTTCGTTTCATCTGTTGTATTTTATAGATGTTTTTGTCGAGATCTTGGTAACTCATCATATAGCTGTCATCGATCTCCACTGGATTGTCGATGGCGGTCTTTACCGTCCACACTCCAAGCGCTACTGTAAACACCACCAGTGCGATGATGAAATGGGGCCAATAGTTTTTGTTCATTTTTTCAATACTCTCCTATAGATGAAGTTGAGAAAAATGAGAGCAAGTATAGAATAAAAAAGTATACGTAGCCAATAGTAGATATTTCTATTGGTATTGCCAAGACCCGATTGGAGTCGTTTTCCATAGCTTTGGGCGATCTCTTCGGCGATCTGTGCATATCCATTCAATATCGCAGCCTCGATCGCCGCTTGTGGATTTTTCGAGTGGGACGTTAAAAGTGGTATGATCGTCCCTTTCCATGGAAGTGGACTGAGTATCTCCTCTTTAT
>JALWZJ010000023.1 GCA_027002625.1 Campylobacterales bacterium | reverse complement strand
ATGTGAAAGAGGCTTTGACCGAGATCGGTATCACCGGTATGACGGTGACCGAGGTCAAAGGGTATGGGCGCCAGCAGGGCCACAGCGAGCTCTATAGAGGAGCTGAGTATGTGGTCGATTTCTTGCCAAAAATAAAGATCGAGCTTGTAGTGAGCGAAGAGAACGTGGATGCGTGTATCGAAGCTATCACGAACGCGGCCAGAACCGGTAAGATCGGTGATGGCAAGATCTTTGTAATGGATGTGGAGAAGGTGGTTCGTATTAGGACCGGAGAGACGGACGAAGAGGCTTTGTAAGCCTCTTCTTTTGATTTTTGGCCAAAGGGCCCAAGATCAAAGGATCTCTATCTCTTCGGCCTTTGTCTCGTCCAAGATCTCTTTGGCTTTGTTGACGATCTTTTCATCTGCATGTACAAGCAGCAGATATTTTCCCTTTCGTACCAGATCTTCTAATTTTTTGGCTTCTATCTCGTCCAGTCCCCATTCGATCAAGGCATCGGCCAGTCCAAAGACCGCTCCGCCAGTGAGTGCTCCACCAAGGGCTCCCGCAAGAGCTGCGGCGATAGGACCGGCTCCTACGATAGGTCCAAATCCTGGAACTATGAAGAATATCCCTCCAGCCAAGGCTCCAAGGATCGCTCCCCAAAAAGCACCTTGTGCACCCCAAAAGAGAATATCGCTATCCTCTTTTTCCAACTCGTACTTCTCGATCGCCTCCTCGTGTCCCTTGGCGATGACGGAGATCACCTTGCGATCGATTCCGCTCTCCATCAGCTTCTTTACCGCTTCTTTGATATCCTCTTTTTTGCCATAGACAGCTACCAGCAGCTCTTCTCTCATATCGACTCCTTGATGTGGTTTGTATACTCTATGATAGCAAACCGGACCTGAAATTTAGGGTCCGGGGAGGGTTAGAGGTGGATATCCATGAAAATTTCGCTAAAGAGCTGGTATCTGTTTTTTGGTGCTACCATCTTATAGACGATATCCGCCAGCTCTTTGGGAAGAGAGGGGTCGAGCTTGCTTGGATGTTCTGGCTTTTTGGAGCCGACCGGTTGAAAATTGTGCAACTCCAGATAGGCTTTGTCGCTGGTGAGATGGCGATAGATCTCGTTGCCAAAATCGAAGATCTCCAAGGGCTCGAATCTGCCGATGGGTCTATGTTTGGCCAAGCTGAAGCGATAGTCCTGTATGCCTTGACGCTTGAGATAGGTATTGAAGAGCATTAAAAAGCCGATCGCCCCTTTGGAGAAGGGGGCCAGCACTCGTTCATAGAAATCTTCGAAATGCTCTTTTGGCTTTTTGTGCTCTTTGTATTCGATCATCAGCTCTTTTACAAGCTCCTTGGCATAGCGCAAAGGGACGGCTTTGAGGATGGTGTGGGCCTCTTTGGCTTTGGCCAGGCTCCCTCCTATCAAGATATCGGCGCCATCGACCACCTTGCCATCCTCTTTGGCCTTGGCTCCTACAAAGCCAATATCGCCCCATTCGTGTATTCCGCATCCTTTGACACAGGCACTCCAGTACATCCGCACCCGCACATCCTCCAAAGGCACCTCTTTGGTCAGATACTCCGACATTTCAATTGCATCGGGCTTGTTGGGGATGACACCGTAGCTGCACTCGTTTTTACCGGCACAGGCGACGAGGTTGTTGAAGTAGGGGGAGCTGACGTTTTTGTATTTGGCGAAAAATGGACTTTCGAGCACTTTGGCTCTGTCTGATATGTTGGTGATGTAGAGATTTTGCTCTACGCTTAAGCGTATCTCTCCTGCGTTTTCCTCGGCGATGGTAGCCGCCTCTATCATATCACTGCCACTAAAAATTCCCCCCGGTACTATGGCATGCAGTGCAAAAGAGCCGTTTTTGAGCTGGACACTTCCTTGGTTGTTGTCGAAGTGCTCCATCCGGCACAGCGTCTGGCCGGCTCTTTTGAGGCTCGTTTGGCCAAACTCCTCCAAAGCGGCTCGAAAGTTCTCCATCCCTACCGCTTCTATTAAAAAGTAGAGACGGTTTTTGTTGCGGTTGTCGCGAAAGCCATACTCTTTATAAAGCTCGACGAGTTTCTCGTAAAATTCCACCACCTCATCTGGAGCCAAGAAGATATCGGCATCTTGGGCGATTTTGCCTACTTTCCCACCCAAGTAGACATTATAGCCCACCACTCCCTCTCGCATAGCCAATACGAAGCAAGCGTCATGCCCATAAGCGTTGCAGCGGTTGGTGATGGATGAGGTGATGGAGGTGTTGAACTTTCTTGGCAGTGAGCCGATCCAAGACTCCTTTTTCAAAAAGAGCTTCTGCATCTGCTCTAAAATTGGGAAGCTTTCAAAAAAGTTGTCATAAG
>JALWZJ010000022.1 GCA_027002625.1 Campylobacterales bacterium | reverse complement strand
TTATCTCTCTTCAAACAAAAATATCCCCGATGGCTTGGGAACGGGGATGCTAAAGAGTCTTTTCCAGCTTTTGGTATCCATGCCGATCACCTGACTTTGGCCATTGTTGGAGACATAAAGGAGTGGCTCCTCCTGGCTCCAGCGCACATGCAGCACCATCCCGCCAAAGTCAAAGCGTTTGATAACCTCCAAGCTCTTGGTATCCACGATCTGAACGATGGGAAACTTCTTGCCGCTAAAGGTGACGGCCAAGTATTTACGATCGGGGCTTAGGGCAGTGAAGACCGGGTTGCCCTCCACTTCGATCGCTTTGATGAAGTGAAAATCTTTGTCGAAGACGAAGACCTTGTGATCACCTACGGCCGGGATAAAAAACTTATCCTTCATCACCGACCAGAATCCAAAGTGAGGGACCTTGAGCACGATACTTCGTTTGCCAAGCCTTAGTGGCACCTGTTTGTACTCGAATGTCTTAAGATCGAGCACTCCCACAAAAGGCGAGTTGAAAAAACCCACTACATAAAGATTGTCGTTGATGAGAGCATCGAAGGGGACTTCGCCCGCATTTTCTATCACCTTGAACTTCTCGAATCGGATCTTTTTCTCCATCATCGGTTTGCCACCCGGGCCCAGACATTTGAGGGGGACGAACTCCACCCTCTTCTTCATCACCCAGATAGCGTCGCTATCCATGGCTGCAAAGACCAAATAGTCCTTGTAGACTTTGATCCCCACATTTCTCGATCCCGTATCGATGGTCTGTAAGTGACGCAGATCTCTATCGAAGATCTCCACCGTCTTGTTGGCGTAGTTGGCCACGGCGATGAAATCTTTGGCCAAAGTAAAGCCGATGGCGCTCTTGCTCGCTTGTACCTCTTTGAGTTTTTTTTCATGGATGGGATCGAACTTGATCAAGTAGCCATCTCTTGTGATCATATAACCGTCGTTTTCTATAAATTTCACCACGGCGTGGTTACAGTTGTGCATATTTTTGATCTCGTTTTTGAGCTTGTGATCTTCGATCACCGCCAGTGCATTATTCTCACGCTCCACCACGAAGACCTTCTCTTTGGCCAAGAGTGCTAATGCGATAAAAAGTAGTAAAAATATTTTTCTCATTCTCTTCCTTTAGTCGATGTAGCAGCTGGGATCCTCATCCCACAGATCCCCACTGATAGCCCAAGCTCTGGGGCGGCTACCGCCGTTGCAGATAGTGATATATTCACAATTTTCACACTTGCCTTTGATCGATCTGGGAAACTCCCTGAGCTTCTTCAAAAGAGGAGTCTCCTCCAGCCAGATTTCATCAAAGGGCCGCTCGAATATATTGCCGATAGAGACTGGGAAGAAGGGGTCTGGTTTTACCTCTCCTTCGCTGTTGATATTGACCAAATTTCTACCGGCGCTGTTGCCGCCCCAGCGAAGCAGTCTTTGGCGCAGAGCCTCCCTTTTGTGCGGATACTTTTGGCCAAAACGCTCCAAAAAGAGCACAGCGTCCATCTCCATATTACCAGTGACGATATCGATATCTTGGCCACTCTCGTAATACTCGAAAGCTTTGTCGATGATATACTCCACCGCCTCTTTGCGCTCGTTTTTGCTTAGATCCATCTTGAGATTGTCCAGCCCACGGCCGCTGTAGACCAGATGGGAGATGTAGATCTTGTCGATCCCCTTACTCTCGGCCAGCTCGAAGATATGAGGAAGGGACTCTTTGGTCTTTTGGGTAATGGTGAAGCGGATCCCCACTTTGCCGCCGGCTTCGTGGATGAGATCGATAGCCCTGAGGCTCTTGGCGTAGGAGCCTGGAAGCCCTCTAAAGTAGTCGTGGGTGGGTTCGTCTCCATCGATACTGATACCGATATAGCCAAAGGTATCGATGATCCGCTTCACATTGCCTGGATTGATATAGAGCCCATTGGTGGAGAGATAAGTAGCGATCCCCTCTTCTTTGAAAGCCTCGGCGATCTGGAAGATATCTTTTCTCGTCAGTGGCTCCCCACCGCTAAAGATCACAAAGCGCACCCCCGCACGCTTAAGCTCGGGAATGGTCTGGAGGATCTTTTGGGTGGAGAGAGTATCGGTGGCATCGAGGCCAGACTTGGAGTAGCAGTGCAGGCAGCTAAGATTACAGCGATTGGTGAAGTTCCAGATGGCGATGGAGCCTTTTAGCTCCCTTTGGGGCCTATCTTCGAGAGTACTTTTGAGCAGATTGGAAAGACGAAACACTACTTGTCCTTAAAGCTTTTGATATAGTCGACGATGGAGCGAAGCTCCTTTGGCCCCAGATCGAAAGCCGGCATGGAATTTCTTTTGTACCCCAGCATCTTGTAGGTATGTTCTGGATCTACGATCTGGGCGATGATCTCGGCGTCACTTCGCTTTTTGGCGATTTGGGCGAAAGGAGGGCCAAAAGCCATTGCCGTTTGATGATGACACCCCCAACATTTTTCTTTGAAGATGGAAAGACCAAAGAGTCTGGGGTAGAATTTTCGGTTCTTGTTGATAAAGTTGTATTTGCCTACGGGGACATTTGCCGGATAGTCTTTGAGCTCTTTAAAAGTATCGGTCTGCCACACCAGCAGATCCCCATCTGGCTCGTAGATACTCAGATACGCCAGTCTCCCATCGCCGCTAAATTCGGTATGGATATAGCGTTTGCCTTTTCTTGGGATTAGTTTTTTGAGTTTGTAGTGCTCTTTGTCGACGAGGACCAACTGATCGCTGCCGTTGTCCACCCACAGGTAGTCGCTCTGGGGGTGGGTCTTGACGAAAAAGCCGTCTCCTCCTACATCGATCTTTCGCACCAATTTCCAGTCATACATCTGCCAGATAGTGATGTAAGGTTTGCGCAGGTGTGGAGTGGCGAAGTAGAACTTGCCATCTTTATACCAATAGGTGGCGCTAAAGAGATGGGGCATCCCCTCGATGGGAGCGTGGAAAACCTCCTTGAGGCTATCAAGCTCATAGACTCTTAAATCCTTGCCGTGGCGGGTGGTACCGATGATATACTCCTCAAAAGGATCGATGAAAAAATCCTCTATCGGGCGATCCAGCTTTTGGGAGTGAAACTGTAGAGTTTTGGTATCGACCGTATAGAGCAGCGGCTTGTTGCGCAATGTAAAGATCGCCTTGTCTTGGCTATAAAGCTCGTACAAAGCACTGATCTTGCCATCGACTGGATAGAGCTTGATAGGTTTGAGAGGTTCTCTCTCGAAGACCACCACCCTTTGGGGGAGCAAACAGGTAGCGAAGAGATAGTGCCCATCACGGCTCAATGAGATATTTCGCAAATTTACACAGGCTCTGATCTCCTCTTCCAATCGACCATTGACCAAAGAGTAGTGTCCTATCCACCCATCGCGGGTGGGGATATAGAAATTTTTGCCATCGAGAGTATACTTCAGGCCCCCATGGACATTTTTGAAGCCGAATCGATCCAGTATCCTCTCATCCTCCATCACCCAGACCCGATCGGCTCCACGCTCCACTACCAGTGTCACGTTTTCGATATTCTTGATACCCAGATCTTTTTTGGGATTGTCAAACTTCTTGAGGCTCTTTTGGATATCATCTGCACTCCAATGGATGGTGCCGGCAGGGGAGCGTAGATATTTGACTATTTTTTCTATCTCCTCATCACTCAAAAAGTCAAATTTTGGCATAAGGGTTTGTGGAAGGGAGTACTTGATGATGTGAGTTAGCTCTTTGTCGCTTTTGTGCCGTACAAACTGAGGAAGCAGAGGTGGAGCCGAGACACCCTGGCGCTCCTTGCCATGACACATAGAACAGTATTTGAAATAGAGGTCATACCCTGTAGGCTCTAAAGATCTGGCTTCCAGCTCATGGACCATTTGGCCAAAAAGCCAGCTTGTGATCAGGAAAAAAAACAATACACTACGCATTCTTGCTCCTTCAAAGAGCAAAAACTGCCAAGGACCCTTGCCACTTTTTGCTCTTGGGTAATTATAATCACTTTATATTAGCCGGGGCTTAGGCCCCGAGCCAATATCAATAGATGTCGTATTTGGTGTTGAAGACGTTGAACTTACCGGTAGGTGTACGTACCCAATCGCCGGTGATCGCTTTTTTGAGTTTGAGCTTGTCGGAATCGTAGACAAGAATTGCGGATGGGACAAGTTTGTTACCCCATACACTTACCCAAAATTCGTCACCATCTTTGTTGAATTCGATATGTACCGGACCTCGAGGTTTGACTTTGATCTTTTTGCCATTGACCTCTACTGTTCGCTCTTTGACGAACTTGTTAGGTACTTTGATCGTTTTGACCACTTTGAGTTTGTTCTTGTCGATCACATAGAGTTTTGTTTGGAGCTTGCGATCGGGATTGACCGGACGATCGGCGATGATATAGTTACATGCTGGATGGGTTTTGACAAAGAGGTTACCGCCACCTTCTCCTGGTAGATGGATATCTTTGATCACTCTCCATGCATACTGTGGATGGTATGTAGGATCTGTACCTATACATACCACATCGTTGCTTCCGATGTGTCCTGTACACCAGATAGGTCCATATTTTGGATGGTTGACATTGGCTCCTCGTCCAGGGTGCGGTTTGGTACCACCCGTTGGAATGATCGCGGCCACTTCACCCTCTTTAGTATCCACTGCCACCACTTTGTTTCTGGCGTTTGCGGCTACGAGGAAGTATCGTTTGGTCAGATCCCATCCACCATCGTGTAGATACCGCTCAGCCATCAGCATATGGATATCGGGATTTCTTGGATCGGAGTAGTTGTAGAGCCACACTTGGCCAGTCTCTTTGACGTTGATCACCCATTCTGGTTTGTGATGGTTGGCCACGATAGATGCTACGCGAGCCTCTCTTGTAAACTCTCCCGTATCATAAGTATAGCTGGCAGTGGAGACTATTTGGATAGGCTCGAGGGTATCACCTTTGAGCGTGACGATAGATGGTGGCCAGTAGCATCCTACTACCGCATACTCATCTTCGTATCCTTTGGCTTTGGAGGTGTCGATACTACGTGCGTCGTTACAGACTCGGATCTCAGCCACGTTTTGGGGTTTTTCCATCCACAAGTCGATTACACTCGCTTTACCATCACGACCGATCGCATACATATAGCGGCCAGACTTGGATGTTCTAAGGATGTGGGTCGCAAATCCAGATGGCACGATACTTACAAGCTCTTTCGTATCGCCATCGACAATGGCCACTTTACCCACATCTCTAAGC
Organism: Campylobacterales bacterium; assembly: GCA_027002625.1. Taxonomy (GTDB): domain Bacteria; phylum Campylobacterota; class Campylobacteria; order Campylobacterales; family Nitratiruptoraceae; genus Nitratiruptor. The sequence goes on along the minus strand of JALWZJ010000022.1, from coordinate 2,852 downwards.
ACGATACCAAAGTAGTTCTCCCAGTTTCGCTTGGTCTCGGGCTTGGTAGGGCGCTTTTCTGGTGGGACGAGTACTTTCCAGCTCTTTTTCATATCAGCCATCGATTTTTCTGGTGGAGCCACAGGTGGAAGCTGGATGAACTTGGCCATCAACTCGGTTTCAGCCTTGGTGAGTTCTCCACTCGCTCCCCAGTCTGGCATACCGCCGGGTGTTCCGTTGTAGATGATATACTCCAAGGTTTTGGTACCGATGGCTCTGGTCTTTTTGGGGAGAAGATTTGGTCCAAGGGCACCTTTTCTCAGCATCCCGTGACAGCCGGCACAGCGATCGAAATAGATCTGTGTCGCCTTTTTCATCTCTTCGGGACTGAGCTTAATATCGTCTCCCGCTATACTGAGGCTACTCGCCAAACCTATTGCCACTACGGCACTGATCGCAATTTTACTCTTCATGACTTCACTCCTTTTTGAGATTAGGTTTTCCCCTTCCCCAATCTCCGAGACGATCACTCGTCTGGAATATCACCTTGTGCCATCTTTTTCTTTTCGTCGAAATAGATCCAGATCATCGGCAGGACGATCAGTGTATGCAAAGTGATGGTCAGTGTCATCGGCCCTTGGTTGAGTATGGACCAAAAGCTACAGACCACATCGGTACATGGTTCTATGCACATTGTCGACTCCTTTCTTATTAATTATATAAGCTTTTTCTTTAATCTTTACTTTAAGGCGGGCGGCTTAGGCTGCCGCAGCCGCCACTTCTGCCTCACTCTCTTGGACAGGTTGCTTTTTTGTACAGGTCAAAAGATCGTACACCAAGAATCCATACCCCACGATCACCATGATGCCGGTCACGAGTCTCCAGCATATTCCTTGCCAGAACCACTCGTTGTTTTGGGCTGCGAAGAAGCCTTCCCATGTAGCACCATGCATACCTCGTTCGACCATAGTCTGTACATATGCCGAAATGGTCAAAGAGACGGTCATCAAAAGTACACCTATGGTGATCAAAGAGATCGCCCACCATCCGGCTTTCGTCATCTTAAGCTCTTTGAGCCCCGCTTTCCCCTGGATAGCCAGATAGATAGCGGAGATCATGATCGCCACATAGGCTCCAAAGAACGCCAAGTGTCCATGAGCCGCCGGCCATTGGGTACCATGAGTATAAAGGTTGATTTGAGGCAACGTATGCATAAATCCCCACACACCGGCACCCAAGAAGTTACCAAACGTTTCGACAGTTAGCCAAGAAAAGGCTGGAACGTTTTTGATGGTGTTGCCTTTTCCTCGCTCTTTACCCCAGTCATAGAGGACGTGGACGAAAAGACCTACCAGTGGCACTGGCTCAAGAGCACTAAAGAGCGCACCGATCTCCCACCAATATTCAGGTGTACCGATCCAGAAGTAGTGGTGACCAAGACCCAAGATACCTGAGCCAAACATCATGGCCACTTCGATCCAGAGCCACATCTCCACCACTTTTCTGTTGGCGTTGAGGGTCTTGATGAGGATATAACCACCCACCGCAGCTACATAGACCTCCCAGGTCGCTTCCACCCAGAGGTGCACGACCCACCACCACCAGTATTGATCGATAGCGATGTTATCGGTATAGAACATACCAGCCAGATACAGACCAGCCAGTGCGATGAGGTCTGCCATCAAGACCACCAAAATACCGGTATGTCTACCTTTCATAACCGTAGCGTAGACGTTGTACAAAAAGATGAGTACTACCGCTACGATACCGATATCGGCCCATCGTGGTGCTTCGATATACTCACGACCTTCGGTAATGAACCAGATAGTAGACTCTTTTCCTGGGCCTATTTGGACAAACAGATAGACCAACACCACTACCGCCACCGCAGCCGTGAGAATATAGAAGGCTATCTCTCCAAGCTTCACACCTACGACTTCTCGCCCAGCCTCATCTGGCAAGAGCCAATAGACCGCTCCGATCATGGCATACAAAAGCCAAACTACCAATGCATTGATATGGACCATCCTGTTGATGGAAAAGTCAAGCACTCCAAACAAGAAGTCCGGATACAAAAACTGTATCGCCGCAAAAAGCCCAAAGAGCAGCTGGGCACCAAAGAGAACTATCGCCACCGTAAAGTACTTGAGGGCTAACTTCTGTCCTTCATAGAGATTACTTCCATGCATCTACCGCTCCTTTGATTTTTCCAAAGTTTCTTGGGAAGCCATTGGTATCAATAGCCGACATGAACTTCAGATACGCCACCACCGCTTTTGCCTCCTCTTTGGTGATACCAAGATTTGGCATCTTTCTTTCATGCATCGCCATAGCCGGTGGATTTTGTAAAAATGCGGCAATCGCATACTCTTTGCCACCATATGCAGGTGCAAGCGTCTCCCAATTTGGATCGAGCCACGCTTTGGTCAGATCCGGTGCATAGTAGGCACCATTACCAAGAAGCGTGTGGCAATCCATACAGTTTTTGGCTTGGATGGTGAGTTTGCCCAAATGGATCAGCTCTCTCGCCTCTTTTTCGCTATAGTCGTCCCGACCGAAGAACTTCTCTTTCTCTTCATATTTGCTGTTGCCGTTGGCATCCATTCCACCGATGATGGGTACTTCGTGCCCTCGTTTACGATTGAGCTGGTAGTCGATCTTGTAGTTGATCACCACCGGAGAGGGAATACGTTTGTCCACTTTGTTCTTGATGTCCTGCTCTGTTCCCATTGTCATCTGGGACATAGAATCAAATGTCAAAAGTATCAGCAATACCGCCGACACGCCGGTCACCCAAGTCGCGGAGCGTCGCCAGAAGCGATTGGAGCTCCAAACAGATGGTTTGTCCATACTACCTCCTTTAAGATGTGGTC
>JALWZJ010000021.1 GCA_027002625.1 Campylobacterales bacterium | reverse complement strand
TCAACCGCTACTTCAACGAGATATTCCACAAAGTGGAGCTCTTTTTGAATCTCAACGAAGAGCTCAACAAAAAGAGCAAATTTATCTACGAGCTGGCAGAAGATATCCGTCTACTCTCTCTCAACGCCTCCATAGAGAGCTACAAAGTCAAAAAAGAGGGGGTATCCTTCTCGACTCTTTCACACGAGATGCGCAAAAATGCGGAGCTAAGTGAGAGAAAGATCGTGCAGATGAGCTCTTTGATAGACGACACCAAAAAAGATATCGAAGATATCGGCTTCAATATCCTCACCTCCAAGCTCATTATCGAGATGATCACCTTCTTCATAAAAGAGATGATCCAAAACCTCTCCAACGCTACGGTCACAGAAGAGAAAAAACAAGAGGTGATCAACAATATCAACGAGCTTTTCAATCTCTTGAGTGACTACTCCCAAAAGCTGGCCCAAAACGTCTATGTGACCAAAAGTAAGCTACGCTCCATCTTCTACAACATCCAAGAGCTCAACGTGATGATCAATCGTCTCGACTTCATCCATATCAACGGCCTCATAGAGTCGGCTCATACCAAAGAGGATGGCGGAGGATTCAACATCATCTTCTCTCAGATGCTCAAGCTCATCGAAGCGGCAAAACAAGAAATCGTCAATCTGGAGACCAGTATCCTCTCGGCCGACGAAGAGAATCTCAGCGTCAATCTCATCACCGAAGTGGCCCAACTAAAGATCAACAAGATCCAAAAAGATTATGGCGAGATTTTGAAAGCCTACATTTAGGCCAAAATCTCGTCAAGTTTCGCGAAGGCTTTTTGCAAGATTCGCTGATTATATTTTTCACAGTCCGTTTTGAGAGCCTTTTTGAAGCTAAGACGCTTGATCTCCTCTTTGGAGGCACCTCGTGCGATCGCCTCTTTGAGCTCTTCGTCGATATCCATCTTTTGATTGGCAAACTCCCACAAGGTGATGCCGAAGGCTCTGGAGTATTTGATGGCGTCACTGTCGGCGAGGACAAGGTAGTTGCGATCTCGCTCGTCTATGTAGTTTATCACACCTTTGGTGTCGAAAAAGCCATACTTGTCGCCCAAAAAGATATCGAACTGTGATTCGAGCTCCCTCGTCTCGTTCCAGCGGTTGAGGGCGAAGATGGTCTTGAGATCGGGATTGGCATTTTTGAGTTTTTGGTAGATGTTGATAGCGCTCGTGGCATCGAGCTCCCCATCCATCAAAGGGATCACCGCCGCATCCAACGCGTAGATCATCCCACTATCGAGCAGCGCTTCTACCACATAGACCGCCGTTTTGTTCGCACCCACATCCAAGCAGATATGGTTTTCGAGTAGCAAGATATCTCTTAGTTCCTCTCGTAGATCCTGTCCAGCCACACGCACCTTTTCCAGCCAGACAAGCCTACTCTTTTCAAATGAGACACTATCTTCGTTCTCGTCATCGAACTCGAAAAAGGAGATGGGATTTTGGGATTTTTGGTAGAGGTAGGGGACGATAAGCTGCATGCTTATCGTACTTTTGCCGACCCCACCTTTGGTATTGATCACGGCGATTTTATACTGTTTTTGCATTCTATCCTCTGGCTGGTTTTGGTTAATTATACCAAAAGCCCTTAGGAGCAGCCGCAACCTCCACCGCTATGTCCGCCACTGTGAGAGCCACCTCCTGTGGAGCATGCGCTCACTCCTGGAGGTGTGGTGGGCTGGATCGCTTCGTTGCTGGCACCACCCTCTTCGTTGACCTTTTCGATGAAGTGCCACAGCTTGTTGGCCGCTTGATGGTAGCGCTTGGCCGTCTCGCTTTCTGGATGGTAGTAGACCACCGGCTTGCCTTCGTCTCCACCCTCTCTGATCGCAGGCTCGATTGGGATCTGGCCAAGCACGCTGGTACCATACTCCAATGCCACCTCGTGGGCCGTCCCTTTGCCGAAAATATCGCTCTCTGTCTTACAGCTTGGACAGATAAAGCCGCTCATGTTCTCCACGATTCCGGCGATCGGAATGTGAAGCTTCTTGAACATATCGAGGCTTCGTCTACTGTCATCGAGACTCACCAGCTGCGGTGTGGTCACCGTCACACCTGCCGTCACCGGCACGCTTTGGGCCAAAGTCAGCTGCGCATCCCCCGTACCAGGAGGCATATCGATAAAGAGTACATCCAGATCGCTCCACAAGATATCTCGCAAAAACTGCTCCACAGCCTTCATGATCATAGCGCCTCGCCAGATCAGAGACTGTCCCTCTTCCATGAGCACTCCCATACTCATCACTTCCACACCATACTTGGTCTCGATGGGCTTGACCTTGTTGCCCACCACCTCTGGCTGGACTCCGAGGATCCCCATCATCCGTGGGATATTGGGGCCGTAGATATCGGCATCC
>JALWZJ010000020.1 GCA_027002625.1 Campylobacterales bacterium | reverse complement strand
GGTCAAGGTCTACCAGTACGCCCAGATCCATTTTGGGATCGCCTTTTGGGCTTTGGGGATTTTCGTGGTGATAGAGGTCTATTTGATGGAGGCTATCCGTATCGAAGAGCTGTGGGATTTGTGGGAGCGGCGCTATGCGGTGGCTTAGGTGCCCCTATTGTGGGGCGACCAACGATCGCGAGGATAGATGGTGCGGACGGTGTGGCCTTGATATTACACTCGATATCCAAGGCTCATTGCACAAAAGTCTGGCCTATCTTCTGGCCGCCGTGATCTTCTATATCCCGGCCAATCTCTATCCCATCTTGCAGACTACCAAGTTTTCCAACGTGGAGGGAAGCACCATCATCGGTGGAGTGATACAGATGTGGGCCGAGGGGGACTACCCTGTGGCTCTTATCATCTTCGTAGCCTCCGTACTCGTTCCGTTGCTCAAGATCGTGGTGCTTTTTTATCTGATTTTTACCATCTGGCGCAGGCGCTGCAAAAATTTTGGCCAAAAGATACTGCTTTATCACCTCATCGAGATCACGGGTCCTTGGTCTTTGATCGATGTGTTCGTGGTGGTACTGTTGGTGGCGTTGATCCACTTTCAAAGTATCGCTATAATACCAGGAATCGGTGCGAGCTCCTTTGCGTTGATGGTATTTTTCACTCTGCTGAGCTCGTACGCCTTGGATGAGAGAATATTGGGAGAGATTTGTGAAAGATGAGATAGCAGAGGTCGAAATCCAAAAAAGAGGTATCCATCTCGTGGTTTGGCTGGTGCCACTTATCGCTTTGGTGATCGGAGGATGGATGCTCTATCGCTACTACTCCGCACTTGGTCCTCAGATCCAGATCACCTTCGAGCGTAGCGGAGGACTGGAGCCAAAACACTCCTATATCAAGTTTCGTGAAGTCAAAGTGGGCAAAGTGGAGCGCATCGAGATCCTCAAAAAGGGTGTACGGGTCTACGCCAGGCTCAACAAGGATGTGCTGCCCTTTTTGAACGAGACCACCAAATTTTGGATCGTCAAGCCCGAGATCGGTCTGGGGAAGGTTCGAGGGTTGGATGCCTTGATGAGCGGGGCCTACATACAGATGAGCGCGAAGCTTGGCAAAAAGAACAGATTCATCTTTAAAGGATTGGAAGAGCCCCCACTGATCCAAGAGGAGGCGGGCTCCACCGTACATCTCCAAGCCTCCAGCTCCTACGCTCTTGAAGAGGGTATGCCCGTATACTACAAGCAGCTTAGAGTGGGAGCCGTCAAAAAAGTGGACCTCGCCCCAAACGGTCAAAAGGTGGATATCTATCTCTTTATCCGTCATCCATATGAGCGCTTCGTCAACGACACGAGCCGCTTTTGGAATATCCGAGGGGTGACACTGCAACTCGCAGACGAGGGGTTGGAGGTGTATATGGGATCGCTCTCGCAAGTGTTGATGGGAGGGGTGGGGTTCGCTACCAAAGATCTTGGCCAAAAGAGTCGGATCTCCTTGGATAGGCCCTTTATCCTCTATCCAAGCAAAAGCGAGGCGCTGCAAAAGAAGTTGGGACTGCCCAGAGAGCGTTTTGCACGCTTTTTGCTCGATTTCGATGCGGGGACCGGGTATCTTGGTATCGGCTCGCCCGTACGCTTCGAGGGGTATAAAGTGGGAGAGGTGGAGGATGTGGTGAGTTTTTTCGATCTTGAGCACACCAGGATCGATTCGAAAGTACTTATACGCCTCGATCTCTCCGCTTTCCAAAGCTCACCCAAAACTTCAGGAATGGATGTTTTGGCCAAAGCGGTGCAAAAAGGGCTCAAAGCGCGGCTCGAAGAGGCCAATCCTCTTACGAAGTCGCTCTTTGTCAATTTGGTTTTTGAAAAAGAGGGAGGCAAGCTGAAGTCTCTAAGCAAAAATCTCTACACTCTCCCCACGCTTCCGTATCAAAAGAGCAAGCTGCTCGAGCATCTGGACTTACTCTTAAGTAAATTGGAAAATCTTCCTATAGAGCGTAGTCTCAACGCCCTTTCTGCCATTTTGGAAGAAAACAAAGAACCCTTGCGCCAAACTCTTCTCTCCCTCCAGACTACCCTCGAATCTGCCCATGCGCTTTTGGATAGCAACGCGACCAAGCTCTTGCCACAAGATCTGCACATGACGCTAATAGAGCTGCAAAAGGCTTTGAGAGAACTTCGCTTCGTAGTTAGCGGATACGACGCCAACTCCACCTTCAAAGCCCAGCTCTCCCAGACACTCCAAGATATCGACAAAAGTGCCAAGAGTCTGCACAAGGTGCTTTTGAAACTGGACAAAAAACCCAACGCATTGATATTTGGAGATTAGATGAGGTGGTTGCTGCTGGTGGTTTTGCTGTTTGGTGGGTGTGCTCACAAGAGGCTCTATACCCCCTCTTTGCATCCTCGTCCACTGGCCCATATACAGATGGATATCGGCGTGGCACCCGTGCAGCTGCCCGAGTATCTGCTGATGGATAGGCTTTTGACGAGGAGTGGGGAGTATGTGGAGTTTACTTTTTCCGGTGAGCCCGACTGGCAGATCCAAAAGGCTTTGGTAGAGTATCTTCGCACCGCTTTGGACTGCAGGGTGGGGCTCTACCCTTGGGATTTTGCCACCACTCCTCCATGTATCCTCAAGCTTCATCTTTTTAGTCTCGTTTGGGATAGAAAAAAAGCCAAGCTCCAAGCGAAGGTGGCGGTGGAGATATCGGGCAAAAGGAGGAGCTTCACTCTTGTCCAGCAGGTCGAGGATCTGCACAAAGCGATGGACGTTTTGTGGCACAAGATCTTCGATCGGGTGGCGCAAATCGTCAAAAAAGGGTGCTACAAGGGCAGATAGATCTTGTCTATGAGCTCTTGATACTCCTTACTCGCTTCGCTATCGGCGGTGATACCTCCGCCACTTTTATACAGCAGCCCCTCTTGCGTCTTTTCTACGAAGCGGATCATCACACCGCTCTCCAGATTGTTCCCATCGAAATATCCAAAGACTCCGGTATAGTACCCTCTCTCGTATCCCTCCACTCTTTCGATGATTTCGCATGTGGAGCGTTTGGGGGTGCCTGTGACACTGCCGGCTGGCAAGAGCAGATCGAAGATCTCTCCAAGGCGCTTTGGCCAATCGGAGGGGAGGATCCCCTCGATATGGCTGGAGACCTGTAAGAGCTCTTTGTGGGCGGATCTGATATGATCGATATAGCGAAAGCGCCGCACCCGCACACGGGAGGCCACCATGTTGAGGTCGTTTCGAAGCAGATCCACCACCATCGTATGCTCCGCCATCTCCTTAGAGTCGCTCAATATACGCTCTTTGGCCTTTGGAAGAGAAGCGTCGATGGTGCCTTTCATGGGAAAAGTGTGGATACGATTATTTTCTATGCGTACGAAGCGCTCGGGCGAGAAGCAGACGAAGCGGTCTTTATAGTAGAGCTTGAAAGATGCTTTGGCGGCAAAGAAGATATCGCGCAAGGAGCCTTCGCACTGGATAGGGGTGGGGAAGGTGAGATTGAGTAGATAGGTGTTGCCCAGGCGGATCTGGTGCTGCACCTCCCTAAAAGCCTTTTGGTAGCGCTCGAAAGGGATAGGGGCTTTGGCCAAAATCTTTGCAGCGGCTTTTCGTGGAGTGTAGTTGGCAAATCCCGGTACTGCAAAGAGTACATCGTGTAGTTTTTCTATCGGCTGAACAAAGATGTCGCGCTTTTTGTAGTCGATGAGAAAGAAGAAAGGGATCTTGCGGCTGGCGTAGAAGGAGAGTCTATCCATCCGGCATGATCAAGTGGCGCAGCACCGCCATACGTATGGCCACTCCGTTTTTGACCTGCTCGAGTACTTTGCATCTGGGATCTGCGAGCACCTCGTCGCTGATGTCGATATTGCGGTGTACGGGTCCTGGATGGAGGATGAGGATATCCCTCTTACCTATGAGCTCTTTGGTGATGCAGTAGTCACTGCCATAATCTTTGAGGCTGGCGTAGATGGGATAGGTGTGGCGTTCGGTCTGGGTGCGTAGACTCATCACCACGTCCACCTCGTCGATCACCTCTTTGAGGTAGGTGGCGGTTGGTAGATCGGTTTTGGGCAGAAAGTGAGGAGGCGCTACCAAGATCACCTCCATCCCAAAACGCCTAAGCAGCTCGATATTGGAATTGGCTACTCGGGAGTTCTTGATGTCTCCTACGATCGCCACTTTTTTGCCTTTTACATCCTTTAGGTGGCGCCGGATGGTAAAAAGGTCCAAAAGAGCCTGAGTGGGATGGGCGTGGGCACCGTCTCCCGCGTTGATAAGCGAGCAGCTCACGTAGCGGGAGAGTATCTGGGGCGCTCCTGAGTGCTTGTGGCGTACGATGATGGCGTTGGGCCCCATGGCGTCCAGGTTGGCTGCGGTGTCGAAGAGGGTCTCGCCTTTGTTGGTGGAGCTTTTGGAGACATCGAGGCTCACCACCTCGGCTCCGAGTCGCTTCGCCGCCACTTCGAAGCTGCTTCTGGTCCTGGTGGAGTTTTCGAAAAAGATGGTGATGATAAGCCGATTTTTGAGCAGCTGGGGAGGGGAGCTGTGCAGATACTTCTCGGCCTCTTCGAATATTTGGAGGATCTCTTGGTCCGTTAGATCTTTGGTGGTGATGAGATGGTGTGCCATTTCACGTTCGCCTCACATTCGTTTGGTATATTATACAAAAAACAAGGAGGCACAAGATGAGAAAAGTGGCGATTGCACTTTCATTGGCAGTTGTGGCTCAACTCTTTGGCGAGGTGATCCATTTCACCAAGCGAGTACCGGTCTACAAGAGTGTGGAGGTGCACCGAGTGGTCACCAAGCGAGTACCGTACGAGGAGTGCTGGGAAGAGGAGGTGCCGGTAGATGAGTACGAGGAGGGGAGTGAGACTCTCGGTGCTATCATCGGTGGAGCTGCTGGCGGGATCTTGGGCCACCAGGTGGGTGGTGGCAGCGGCAAGACGGCAGCTACGGTAGGAGGCGCCATCATAGGGACGCTTATCGGCAAAAACCTGGCCGAGCGCAGCCATGTACGCCCGGGATACAAAAGAGTCAAGCGCTGCCGCACCCGCTACACCGAGCGAGAAGAGACTATCGTGGAGTATAAAAATTACGCCAAAGTGATGGGACGGCGTATCGTCAAGTACAGTGACAGGCCCTTACGCTACATCCGGGTGGATGTAACGCTCGAATACTGATGCAAGCTCAAGAGGGACATCACTAAAATAGTCTTTGAAAAATGGATAGCTCACTTCAAAAAAGGAGTCTCTGTCCTCGTGGAGGTTGAGATACCAGTGGTGGGCTATTCCTTTGCTTTGCAGAGCTTGGAGGCTTAGCAGCGTGTCGTTGATACAGCCAAGGCGAGAGGGAGCCACCAGCAAAGCCTTGGCATCCAAAGCTTCGATGAGGTCGATCATGAAAAGATCTTTTTCTATCGGCACCATGAGCCCCCCAGCCCCTTCGATGAAGAGAATGTCGCAAAGTTCTTCTATCTTCGCAATCTTTTTTTTGATTTCTTTTAAGTGTATATGGGTCTCTCCTTTGGCCACATAGGGGGCTGCGGGGAGCGTAAATTGGTAAGGGACGATATCTTCTATCGAGAGTGATTTTAAGTTTGGATTAAGCTCTTGACATTTGGATAAAAGTTTGCTACCATCGACGGGACTGCCAAGAACCCCCGTCTCTATGGGTTTGATCACCCCTGGTCTCAGACCCGCTTCTTTTGCGATATCGAGTAGCTGCAGTGTCGTATGGGTCTTACCCACACCGGTATTTGTGGCTGTGACGAAGATGCGCATATCGAGCCTTTGGGTTTTTAAAAAATTATATTACAATAAATCAAAAACGAGGGAAGAGATTGGCGACAAAGGTAGAGACCAAGGAGACGACGAGACTCGAAGAGCCAAAAAGATACAAGGTCTTTTTGCTCAACGACGACTATACGACGATGGATTTCGTCATCGACGTATTGCAAGAGGTCTTTCATAAAAGTTACGAAGAGGCCGTGGAGATCATGCTCACGGTCCACAAAAAGGGCAAAGGGCTGTGCGGTGTCTACACCTACGAGATAGCCGAGACAAAGGTGGATCAGGTGCATCGCTTGGCCCGTGCCCACGAGTTTCCGCTCAAAGCGACAATGGAGGAAGAGTGATGATAAGCAATCAACTAAATTCAATTTTCAAAGAGGCGGTGCGCTTTGCGAAGCAGCATCGACACGAATATCTGACGGTAGAGCATGTCTTTTTGGCACTGCTAAACAGCGAAGAGGGTGCACGCATCCTCAAAGAGGCTGGAGCCGATACGGTTTTGATGCGAAAAAAACTGATCCAGCATCTTGAAAACACTCTCAAGCCGCTGCCAGAAAATGTAGTGCGAGAGCCCTTCGAGACAGTGGCGCTCTCACGGGTGATCGAAAATATGATCCGCCATATCCAAAGCGCGGAGAAGAAAGAGGCGACGGTAGGAGACCTGCTGGCGGCTTTGTTTGACGAGGAGCACTCCTACAGCGTCTATCTGCTCAAGGAGCAAGGGATCAGCAAGCTCGATATCCTCGAGATCATCTCTCATCAGCCAGAGCCGGTGCAGAGCCAAAAAGAGCAAAAAAACGAAGACTCCTATTTGGCCAAATTCACCGTCGATCTACTCGAAGAGGCCAAAAAGGGCAAGATCGATCCGGTGATCGGCAGAGACAAGGAGATCGAGCGGGTGATGCAGATCCTTTGTCGAAGAAAGAAAAACAACCCGCTGCTCGTAGGTGAGCCGGGAGTAGGCAAGACCGCCATCGCCGAAGGATTGGCGCTGAAGATCGCCTCTGGACAGATCCCAGATGTGTTGGAAGGAGCGAGTCTCTACTCGCTCGATATGGGTGCCTTGCTCGCCGGTACCAAATACCGAGGGGATTTCGAAAAGCGACTTAAGGGAGTAATCGAGGAGCTCAAAAGCATTCCAAACGCGATCCTTTTCATAGACGAGATCCACACGATCGTAGGAGCTGGAGCCACACAAGGTGGCAGTATGGACGCTTCCAATATGCTCAAGCCCGCACTCGCCAGCGGAGCGATCAAATGTATCGGAGCCACTACCTATGCCGAGTTTCGCAACTTCTTGGAAAAAGATAGAGCGCTTAGCCGCCGATTTGCCAAGGTGGACGTCAAAGAGCCCGATCTTGAGACCACATTCAAGATCCTCAAAGGGCTCAAGGACAAATATGAGCGCCACCACAAGGTGAAGTACCAAGTGAGCGCTCTTAGAAGTGCCGTGGAGCTGAGCGACAAATATATCAACGACCGGCAGCTGCCCGACAAGGCGATCGATCTGATCGACGAGGTGGGAGCGAGCTTCCATCTGCTCAAGAAGCGTAGAAGCGTAGTGACGGTCAACGACATAGAAGATACCATCGCCAAGATGGTGGGCCTGCCGCCTCAGCGAGTCACCAGTGATGATCTGACGATTTTGGAGCATCTTGAAGAGCGGCTCAAAGAGCGGGTATTGGGACAAGAGGAGGCGGTGGATCACATCGCCATGGCGATCAAGCGCAGCCGTGCCGGACTCAATCCACCCAACAAGCCGATCGGCTCTTTCTTGTTCGTAGGACCCACTGGCGTGGGGAAAACGGAGCTGGCCAAGGAGCTTGCAAGAACGCTTGGTGTCCATTTCGAGCGCTTCGATATGAGTGAATATATGGAAAAACATGCAGTCTCCAGACTTATCGGTGCGCCTCCGGGGTATGTGGGCTACGAAGAGGGGGGATTGTTGACCGAGACGATACGCAAGCACCCCTATACCGTGCTTTTGCTCGATGAAATAGAAAAGGCTCATCCAGATCTGATCAATATCTTGCTGCAGGTGATGGACAACGCCACGCTCACCGACAACAACGGTAACGTGGCCGATTTCAAGCACGTGATACTGATCATGACCTCCAACGTGGGGGCTACCGAGGCCAATATCATGGGATTTAAAAAAGAGTCTGTAAGCAAGTTCGATGAGGCACTCAAGCAATACTTCACGCCGGAGTTTCGCAATCGCCTCGATGCGATCATCCGCTTCAAACCTTTGAGCCTGGAGATTGTAGAGGGAATCGTGGACAAGTTCATCGAAGAGCTCAACCAGCAGCTGGACAACAAAGGGATCTGGCTCGAGCTCACCCCTGCGGCCAAGAAGTATCTGGCCAAAAAGGGGTATAGCGAGGAGCTGGGGGCCAGACCACTGGCACGAGTGATCAG
>JALWZJ010000019.1 GCA_027002625.1 Campylobacterales bacterium | reverse complement strand
AAAGATAGGTTCCATTCCTTACGAGAACGGCCGTAACGACTATTTTGGATATGGTCTTGTGGATGCGGACGATGCGGTGAAGATGGCTATCGCTTTACATGTGGAGCGACAGATCAAGGGAAAAGTTTTTTCAATCGCTGGCTATTTCGTGCATTATGGTCCCGGGGCATATGATTGGCTCTATATTTCCAGCAACAAAAAATTAGTGGCCAAGTTGGCTGGTATGAATGGAGACTATCTTCGATGGGAGCCTCTGCTTATCGATGCTTTCGATACTATCCAAATAGAAGGCAACTCTATCTATTTTGGTCAAAGCAACGATCCTTTTGGCCAAAACTTTGCAGGCAAAAGCTTTGCTATAGATGGCTATTTCGTTCACTACGCTCCAGGGCCATATGATTGGATCTATGTCACTGCAACTACCCACCATTCTTACAAATTTGAGGGATTAGGCTTTACGGGCAATCTTTTATGGGTGCCGCTGGAAATAAGCACAACCCTAACCAAATTACAAGTGCGATTTCGATAAAATAGCGCTAAAAAAGAGGCCTATGAACAAACGAAGCTTTCTTTTACTCTTTTTCCTCCTCTTGATGGGATTTTTTACCTACTTCTACAACTACTGGAATCCTCCAAAGCAGTTTTGGGACGAGAACTACCATATCGCTTCGGCCCAGAAGTATATCGATCGGGTGATGTTCATGGAGCCGCACCCCCCTCTTGGCAAGATGCTCATAGCCCTTGGAGAGGTGCTTTTGCATCCTAATAAAAATATCGACAAAAGCTCCTTCGATCGCACCGACTATATCAAGCACTTCCCAAAGGGGATGAGCTTTGCTGGCTACAGGCTCTTTCCAGCTCTTTTTGCCTGGCTCAATGTGGCGCTCTTTTTTTTGATCCTCTATGAGCTGACCAGAAATGATTGGCTCTCCTTCTTTGGCTCTTTTTTGTATCTTTTCGACAACGCCCTCATTGTCCACAGCCGGGCTGCGATGCTTGAATCGATCCAGCTCTTTTTTATCTTCGGAGCCATCTGGTGGTTTGTCAAAAAGTATGACTCGCCCAAAAGCCTCAAAGATTATCTGATCCTTGGGATCTGGAGCGGCCTTGCCATAGCGGTCAAGGCCAATAGCGCCATCGTACTGCTGCTACTCTTTTTGTGGCTGCTCAAGGATATCCAAACTATCGGGATCAAGCTAAAAGAGTTTGTAGGGGCTGGAGTCTACGCCTTGGGAGCGGCTGCGATCTTTTTGGGAATTTTTTATCTTCATTTCGCCCTTGGCCAAAAGATAATGGATCACCGCACCTACACCGCCTCGCCAAAGTACCAGCAGATCATCAAAAATCACCAGACCGCCAACCCGGCCAACTTTTTGGTGATGCTAAGAGATAACCTCAAGTATATGGAAAACTACGAAAAAGGCGTGCCAAAGCTCAATCTCTGTAAGCCAGGAGAAAACGGCTCGCTCTTTATCGGCTGGCCCCTTGGGATCAAAGCGATCAATTATCGCTGGGAGAAGCATGGCAGTCAGGTGCAGTATGTCTACTTGCAGGGCAATCCGGTCACCTGGATGCTTGGACTCATCGGTGTGGTGCTCTCGGTGGTGCTGGTCTTGGCGGTCTGGATCTTTGGACTGCCGATCAAAAATAGGCGAACATTTGAGTTCATCGCTTCATTTACTTTTGTCTATATCTCCTATATGATCGCTGTGGGGCAGATCCCGAGGGTGATGTATCTCTATCACTATTTCATACCTCTTACCATCAGCTATATCTTGGCGGTATTGGTACTTTACTATCTTTTCGAGGAGCAAATTACAAAAGGCGACAAGATAGTCTGGGGCTCCATCACGCTCATAGCGGCCGCCATCGTCTTTGTCTGGTGGTTTTATAGTCCATTTACTTACTATAAGCCTCTCAATACCGAACAATTCAACAAAAGGGTCTGGTTTGACTACTGGCAACTCAAAGCTATTCGATAAGCGTTATGGCCTTTTGCTCTTTGCCATAGCACTGTGGGTTTGGATCGGCTACAGTATAGCTTCCCACACCACCCGCCACATCATCAAAGCCACTATTATCCAATCAAGCAAACCGATCCGATCCATCGATGATCCCTTGGTACCTATCAAAAAAGAGGTGCTCTGGATAGACAAGCTTTACTTTCCAAAAGGAAACGAACTGCGCCATCCCCTCTACGGCTATCTTGGCTATCGGCACGACTTTGTGATCCATTTCGACGCCAAGTTTTCTTTGGCCAAAAAGGGACCTGTTCGATTTATCATCTATTCCGACGATGGCTTTCGGCTAAAAATCGATGGCAAAGAGGTGATGGAGTATCCAAAAGATAGACCATTTTCCAAAAGCGAAAAGGAGGTGGTGCTTTCCAAAGGAGAGCACACCCTGCACATCAAATATTTCCAGGGATTTGGCCAGCTTGGGATCGTGGGCTACTACCAGGAGGGCTCCAAGCGCCATCTCATCGGCCAAGATGGTGAGGCGCTTCGCTTCGAGGAGCAGTAGTTTGGCCAAAACTATAGGGAAGTTTTTCATCGTAGGCGCCATCTCTACGGCAGTGGACTATATCATCTACTCCGTGCTGGTCTATCTGGGCGTAGCCTACTACATCGCTATCGTGATCGGCTATATGACGGGACTTGTAGTCAATTTCATTTTGGCCAGAAAGACGGTCTTTACCAAAGGGAGTCGGTTTGAAAAGATTCATCACGAATTTTTGGCCGTTTTTGGCGTATCGATCCTGGCTGTGGGACTCAATATCCTCATCGTCTGGTTTTTGGCCAAATTTGGAATAGACTACTACAGTGGCCGGGCGGTAGCGCTGGTGGTGGTTTTCTTTTTCAACTATTACGCAAGAAAAGGATTTATCTATGTGGCCTAAACCCTTTACTTTAGCGATGGTGGTACCCTGCTACAACGAAGAGGAGGTGCTGCCCACCACCAAAAAGGAGCTGAGTGCCTTGCTGCAGCGACTTAAAGAGAAAAATCTAGTGGATGAAGCTAGCTTCATCTGTTTCGTAGACGACGGGAGCCGGGACCGCACATGGGAGCTGATAGAAAAATTTGCCAAAGAGCCTCACATCAAAGGACTTAAACTCTCCCGAAATTGCGGACACCAAAACGCACTGCTCGCTGGGCTCTTTTATGCCGAAGGATTGTGCGATGCGGCGGTTTCGATGGATGCGGATCTACAAGACGATATCAGTGTGGTAGAGCAGATGTGCGAGAAATTCCAAGAGGGGCGTGAGATCGTCTATGGTGTGCGAAAGCGAAGAGACACCGATACTCCATTCAAGCGCATCACCGCCGAAGGATTTTACAAAGTGATGCGTTTTATGGGAGTCGATATCATCGAAAACCACGCTGATTTTCGTCTGATGAGCAAAAGAGCGTTACAGTGGCTAAGAGAGTTCGAAGAGGTCAACCTCTTTTTACGAGGCATCATCCCGCTCCTTGGGCTCAAGAGTGATATCGTCTACTACGACCGCAAAGAGCGGCTGGCCGGAGAGAGCAAGTATCCGCTCAAAAAGATGCTGGCCTTTGCGTGGGACGGGATTACCAGCTTCTCCGTAGCTCCCCTTCGCTTTATCACGCTGCTTGGCATCGGTGTGCTGGTGGTGAGCCTCGTGCTCTCCATCTGGGCTATTATCGCAAAGCTCAACGGTTCGGCAGTTTCTGGGTGGACCTCTATGATGTTGATCGTTCTTTTTTTAGGTGGCGTGCAGATGCTCTCCATCGGGATCATTGGCGAATATATTGGTAAAATATACAAAGAGACCAAAAGAAGACCGAGATTTTTTGTAGAGAAGATCAAAGGGTGAAAAAAAAAGCAGAGAGCAAAGTAGTTAAAAAGCACAACTCCCTAACCGACGGCTATATTCCAGATACTCCAAGGAAAGTGCTGCCCGATAGGCTGCTTAATGCTTTATATTATAAGTTTGAAA
The DNA here is from genome assembly GCA_027002625.1 of Campylobacterales bacterium. Lineage (GTDB taxonomy): Bacteria > Campylobacterota > Campylobacteria > Campylobacterales > Nitratiruptoraceae > Nitratiruptor. Next base: position 4,256 of record JALWZJ010000019.1, on the reverse strand, counting down.
AAGAAGGTGAGGAGTTCACTCTCTCTATCCAAGAGCTCAAGGAGCTGTTGGGCATCACCTCCCAAAAAGATGACAAGCGGATATTCGAAGCGATCCAGATCCTTCAATCTCCCATCGTGATACGAGATTTTCGCTATCAAAACAAAGAGGTGGAGTGGGTGAGGACTCCATTTTTGTGCCGGGCGGTCAAATTTCGAAGCGAAACCAACGAGATCCATTTCAAGATCGAGCCGATGGTGATCGAGGCGGTCAAACAAAAAGGGGGCTATACGCCGCTTGATCTTGATATCTGTAACCGCTTTCGCAGTAAGTATGCTTTGAAGCTTTATGAGATGTACCGAAGATACCGTTCCTTGCCCCACAACCGAAGTGATGTGGCAAACGATCAGATCGGCATCATCAAAAAGAGCCTCCAAGAGCTCAACCAGATGTTTAGTACCAACCACACAGCCCCCTCGAAACTTTTTGGCCAAAACGCACCAAACGCTCCTATCAATAGGGGACTTGCAGAGATAGAAAAGGTAACTGGAGAAAAGATCCACTGCTTCTACGATCGATCCAGTAAGCTTTTTATCTTTAGCTGGGGCAGAAGTGTAGAAGATCTCTATCCCTCACCCGATTGTATCATCCCCACATCTTCTATCAAGTCTTTCATACGATGGTATATCGATCACTTCGTCAACAAAGTGGACAATCCCAAAAGCTACCATCAAAAGATCTTCCAGCAGATTATCTCCAACGACTTTGGCAACCTCGAGCGCTACTATCAGCTCTTTTTACTTGAGCGTGGCAAAGATCCCCAAAAATGTTTTGATACACAACTTGGGAAGTTTGTCTGCTGAATGGAATGAACTCTTTATTAAAGTATAATTGAAAATAATTGTTTTCAATAGTAATGCAGCATACTAATTTAAGATCAAAGCCTAAAAAACTATAATTTGTTATAATCTTGTATGTATATATTGTATATTAAAACTGTATGTTGAGGATGAAAATGCAAAAACAGATGATCCACAAAACAATCCGTGTCGAAAAAGATTTATGGGAGAAATTTATGAAGATCACTCGCTATAAGGATAGCGATGCAAGCAAAGAGATAAGAAAATTTATCAAACGCTATCTGGCCGAGAATAGCCAGCTCTTTTTGGAGATGGAGAGCAAAAGCTCTAAGTAGGCTATAGATCTAATCAATAAATAACAATAAAATATCGAAAATTATAGTTTTTAGCTATAATAATCTATATATTATTGATTTTTATTGTTATTAACAAGGAGGTCTCTGTGCCAAATATTACCATCACAAACTTCAAAGGAGGCGTAGGAAAAAGTCTCTTGGCCCATCAACTGATCACCTGTTATGACTATCATGGAGTCGAGATCGATCCATATGGATCGCTAAAGGAGCGATTACCCGATAAAGTTATGAGGGTGGATATCGATGAAAAAAATCTACCGGATACTCCAGAAAACTCCGTATTCGATTTTGGAGGATTTGACGATATCAAACTCGATCAAGCCATCCAAAGAAGCGATCTCGTCATCGTTCCTTTCATTCCCACACTCGAAAGTGTCCAAGGCACGGTAGATACTTTGGGACGGATAAAGGATCATGACACCCCTATACTCATGGTAGCCAATATGGTGCAAAAAGAGGAGGATGTAGAGGACGCTAAATTCGTATTTGAAGAGATTTTGGGCTTCGAGGTGGAGATCTATCAGATCCCTATGAGTGTGGCTTTACAAACGGCGATCAATGAAAATAGAGCAATTACAGAGCTTGCCAACCAAAAAGGAATACGAGCATACGCTTACAAAAAAGCACAAAAGATTATCGATGGTTTGCACAATACAATACTTGGATATTTTTAATAGATATTAATAATTTTTAGCTATAAATATCTATATTAAACTATAATTATCTATATGCAACAAGGATTAACATGGGGAAATTTAAAAATCTGAAACAAAATCAAGAGATCAAAACACACAGAGTGGCATTCAAGCATGCTGGAGGAAGACCTAAGATTGAAGATGACAAAAGAAAAAAAGAGAAAGTCTTCGTCAGCTTCACCTCCCAAGAGAAAGAGAAGCTCAAAGCGTTGGCCGAAAAAGAGGGGCTCCCAATCGCTACATTCATTAGAAAAATATTGAAAGAAAATGGAGTGATTTGATCTATCATCCTTGGATATTAATAGAAAAAATAGGCAACAGCATCGCTGTGATGATAAATCCAATAATTCCACCCACCACTAGCATCAATACTGGCTCGAGCAGTGATAGAAAGATGGAAATCTTGTCTCTATTTTCTTCCAAATAGAGTTCGGAGAGATTTTTGAGGATGACGGGCACTTGGCTCGTCTCTTCTCCCAAAGCGATCGCTTGGACAAAGGATTTGTCGATGATATCGGTATGTTTAATGAGAGCTGTGGAGAATTTCGATCCCTCCACTACCTTTTGGGCCGCTTCATCGAATATCTGCTGGATGACGGAGTTTCGTAAAATCTTGGAGGCGAGATTGATCGTCTGCACGAATGGAATCCCGGAACTCAAAAGCACCGAAGCCATGTATGAAAATCTAGCAAGTTCCGAGACTTGAATGATTTTACCTAAAATCGGTAGTTTCAAAAGCATATAATCTACCCAGTATTTAAATTTGGGACTATACTTGATGGCCAAAGAGAAAAGGATCGTCGCAACCAAAAGAGCGATCCCTATCTGCATCCAGTAGTTTTTGAAAAAGTTGCCAAGATCTACGACGAACTGGGTGATAGGAGGAAGCTCTTGCTTCATCTGCACAAAGATCCCCGTAATCTTTGGCACCACGTAGCTGATCATAAAAGCGACCATAAAGATCGAAACGATAATGATAAAAAGCGGATAGGCAAAAGCGCTTTGGATCTGTTTGTTAATGCGATCCTGCTCTTTTAAAAACGTTGCAAGCTCTTCGAGTACCTCCTCCAAAGTCCCACTACTCTCGGCTACTTTGATAGACTGCTTGTAAAAATTTGGCAATTCAATAATCGACTGGGACTCCAAGGCTTGATAAAAGCTCTTTCCCTCATCCAAGTAGGTGATCAAAGAGCCCAAAAAGTTATAAATCTTTTTATTACCGGCATACTGGTTTTGAGCAAGTCGCAAAGCGTTGGCAATGGGGATCCCGGCTCGCAGATAGATAGCCAAATCTCGGCTCAGAGTTGCCAACTCTTGGTTAGAGATCGAAGCCTTTCGCTTAAAGGAAATTTTGTCTAACAAAGAGACGGAGCTCTCTTTAATTGAGGTGTAGAGAATATTTTTGGCCAAAAGTCTCGATTTTGCTTCTTGGAGATCATGGGCCTCCAGGACACCCTTGACCTTTTTGCCGCTTTTTTTATCCACACCTTTGTACTTGAAAATCATCGACTGCCTTAAAAGTTATATTCGCTGCTATCTGTGGGGATCCATTGGCTCGGATCGAAGAGCTTTTGAGCCTCATTGAGGTTTGAGACCACTTTGACTGGGCGCAAATAAGCATAAAAAATATAATACTTTTGATTATACTCCACTATATAGCTCGATCCACTACCATTTGGAAAAAGATCGTACTCGAAACAGACATCTTGGGGATTTTGATCTTTGAAGATAGGAACGAAACGAACCAAAGAGAGCATCCCGTGAATATCGTAGTCATAAACTTTTGGCTCGCTTTTGAAAAAAGAGGGGATCTCTTCTACCTTCTTACCATCGATGTAGACAAAGCAGCGTTTACACTCATCTACGCACTTCAAAGCTGCCGATTCATTGAAATCATAAGAGCTTAGAAACTCTTTGACCCCCTCCAGTCCTTTCTCTTTGAGCACCCGATCTTTGGATCCCAGTCGTTCGATAAAGATTCCGTAGATAATGGAGATGATCAAGATGACGATCAAAAGCTCAAAAAGTGTAAAACTACTTTTTGAGACAATCTTCATAGCTTATATCTTTGTTTTCGCCTTTACCGCCCTCTTTGCCGTCAGCCCCCAAAGAGATGAGATTGAAGCCATCATCAGTCTTGACATAAATATAAGGATGCCCCCAGGGATCTTTTGGAAGCTGGCCGTTGGAGAAATAGCCCTTTTCGGAGTAGTTGGGATATTTTTCGGGATCTGGATTTTTCACAAGAGCCTTGAGTCCCTCTTCCGTATTTGGATAGTTCCCGTTATCGAGCTTGAACATCTTGAGTGCTTGGGCGATACTTTGCATCTGTACACACACAAGCTTTTGTTTGGCCTCTTCACTTT
>JALWZJ010000018.1 GCA_027002625.1 Campylobacterales bacterium | reverse complement strand
ATATCACCATATAAGGACCCAAGATGGCTGAATACAAACTACAAACGCCACTCAGTGACGAAGATGTGAGCAAACTCAAAGCGGGAGATATCGTCTATCTTAGCGGTACCCTCTATACCGCCAGAGACGCGGCACACAAGAGGCTCGTAGAATTGATCCTAAATGGCGAGCCCTTGCCTTTCGATCTCGAAGGTGCGGTGATCTACTACGTCGGACCCACCCCTCCAAAGCCAGGAGAGGTGATCGGAAGTGCGGGACCGACTACAAGCTACCGGATGGATAGCTACGCGCCGATCTTGATCGAGCACGGCCTTAAAGGAATGATCGGTAAGGGTAAGCGAAACCAGGATGTCAAAGAGGCATGCAAAAAGTATAAAGCGGTCTACTTTGGTGCCGTAGGTGGTGCCGGGGCGCTTTTGGCCAAACGGATCAAGGACGCCAAGGTGATCGCTTATCCCGAGCTTGGACCTGAAGCGGTGCGTGAGATTGTGGTAGAGGATTTTCCGGTCGTAGTGGTCAACGATACCTATGGCAACGACCTCTACGAAGAGGGTAGGAAACTTTGGGCAAAACAATAAAAGGAGAGTAGATGAATATCCATGAGTATCAAGCAAAAGAGATATTTCGACAGTATGGTGTGCCAGTACCTCGAGGGGAGGTGGCTTTTAGTGGACCAGAGGCCAAGGAGATAGCCAGAAAACTTGGTGGTAATCTATGGGTAGTCAAAGCCCAGATCCATGCAGGAGGTCGCGGGAAAGCCGGTGGCGTGAAATTGGCCAGAAGCCCTGAAGAGGTGGAAAAAATAGCCGAAGAGATGTTGGGTATGACTCTTGTGACCCATCAGACAGGCCCTGAGGGTAAAAAGGTAGAAAAGGTCTATGTCGAAGAGGGTGCGGATATTCAAAAAGAGTACTATCTTGGTATGGTGCTCGATCGAAGCAGCGAAATGCCTGTGATGATGGCTTCGACCGAGGGTGGTATGGAGATCGAGGAGGTAGCTGCCAAAAATCCTGAAAAGATCATCAAGGTAGCTATCGATCCAACAATCGGCTTCCAAGGTTTTCATGGACGAAAGCTGGCTTTTGGATTAGGTTTGGCCAAAGAGGAAATACGACCTTTTATCCAGTTTGCCGAGGCGCTCTACAAAGTCTATATGGACAAAGATGCCAACCTCATAGAGATCAACCCTCTTATCAAGACAGGAGATGGAAAATTTTTGGCGTTGGATGCGAAGATGGGATTTGACGACAATGCCATTTTTAGACATCCAGATATCCATGAGATGAGGGATCTGAGTGAAGAGGATCCAGTGGAGCACGAGGCCGAGAAGTATGGTCTAAGCTACGTCAATCTCGATGGAAATGTAGGCTGTATGGTCAATGGTGCGGGTCTTGCGATGGCTACGATGGATATCATCAAATATGAAGGTGGAGAGCCTGCAAACTTTTTGGATGTGGGTGGTGGTGCCAGTGCCGAGACAGTGGCCAAAGGATTCGAGCTGATATTGCAAGACGAAAACGTAAAAAGTATCTTTGTCAATATCTTTGGTGGGATCGTACGGTGTGACCGCATCGCCAACGGTATCTTGCAAGCTACCAAAGAGGTGGAGGTCAACGTACCTGTGATAGTGAGACTCGATGGCACCAACGCCGAAGAGGCGGCCGAGATTTTGAAAAATGCCAATATCCCCAATATCATCCCAGCTACCGATCTGGCCGATGGAGCGAAAAAAGCGGTAGCCGCTGCGAAAGGAGAGCTTCGATGAGTATTTTGGTAAACAAAGATACAAAAGTGATCGTACAAGGTTTTACAGGAAAAGAGGGAACGTTCCACTCCCAGCAGTGTATCGACTACGGTACCAAGATCGTTGGAGGGGTGACACCTGGAAAGGGTGGTCAGACCCATCTGGATCGTCCGGTATTCAATACCGTCAAAGAGGCTGTGGATGCCACTGGAGCTACGGTAAGCCTCATCTTCGTGCCCCCCGCCTTCACTGCCGATGCGGTGATGGAAGCGGCAGAAGCGGGGATCGATCTGGCCGTGATCATCACCGAAGGTGCACCGGTAAAAGATATGATGTATGCTAAGATGTACGCTACCAAAAATGGAATGAAGACGATCGGACCCAACTGTCCAGGTATCATCACCGCCGAAGAGTGCAAAATCGGCATCATGCCAGGATTTATCTTCAAAAAAGGTCCTGTGGGTCTCATCTCCAAATCGGGAACTTTGACCTACGAAGCGAGTAACCAGGTGGTCAAAGAGGGACTTGGTATCACTACGGCTGTCGGAATTGGAGGAGATCCGATCATTGGGCTGAGCTACAAGCAGCTTCTTCCTATGTTCGAAGCAGATCCCGAGACAGAAGCGATCGTGATGATCGGTGAGATCGGTGGGACACTCGAAATCGAAGCGGCCGAATATATCAAAGAGAATATCACCAAGCCTGTAGTGGCCTTCATAGCTGGTCAGACCGCTCCAAAAGGCAAACGTATGGGGCACGCTGGTGCCATCATCAGTGGAGGTCAAGGTACGGCTCAAGAGAAGATGGAGGCTTTGAGGGCTGCTGGTGTACATGTAGTCGAATCTCCTGCTGATATCGGCAAAACGGTAGCGAAAGTATTGGGTAAGTAGTGAAGAAAAGCTACGAAGTGCTCAACATCCGATGCGAGGGGTGCGCCAATAGTATCAAAAAGGCCCTCTCGCCCCATTTCGATTTTGTCGAAGTGGATTTGACAAAAGAGCCTCGAATCGTAACAGTCGATATACAAAGCGATGAAAAAGAGGAGAGATTTAAAGAGATTTTACGCTCTTTGGGATATCCTCTTTATGAGGATAAACTCTCAAGCACCCAAAAGATGGGTTTGAAGACGAAGAGTTTTATCAGTTGTGCGGTTGGGAAATTTACTTTAGACAAAGGAGAATGATATGGGATTGCTCAAAGCCCCTGAAAACACCCCGGTATGGGTAGAAGAGAATAATTGTAAAGCCTGTGATCTGTGTGTGGCCTATTGTCCTGCTGGAGTGCTGGTGATGGTGCCAGAGCCCAAAACGATCCTGGGAGCCATGGTCAAAGTGGCATATCCAGAAAGCTGTATCGGATGCAACGACTGCGAGCTGGAGTGTCCGGACTTCGCTATCATGGTCGCCGATAGAAAAGAGTACAAATTCGCCAAGCTCTCAAAAGAGGCAAAAGAGAGAGCCGAAGCTATCAAGAAAAATCACTATATGGCACGAGAAGAAGATCTCAAAGCACTTTGCGCATAAGGAGAAAGAATGGCAAGAGAAGTAATATCGAGCGGAAACGAACTGGCTGCAAAGGCGGCTATCGATGCTGGATGTATGTTTTTTGGTGGATATCCGATCACACCATCGAGCGAAGTGGCACACGAGATGAGTGTACTGCTTCCAAGAGTGGGTGGGAAATTTATCCAGATGGAAGATGAGATTGCAGGTATCGCTGTAGCTTTGGGTGCGAGTATGAGTGGTGTGAAGTCTATGACCAACACTTCAGGCCCTGGTATCAGCCTCAAAGCGGAGCAGATAGGTCTTGGGTTCATGACCGAGACTCCTCTTGTAATTACAAACGTCATGCGAGGAGGTCCGTCTACTGGTCTACCAACTCGTGTCCAGCAAGGTGATATCAATCAGGCCAAATCACCAACACATGGAGACTACAAATCCATCACCTTCTGTCCTGGAAGCCTCGAAGAGTGCTATACCGAGGTGGTACGAGCCTTCAACGTGGCAGAAGAGCTGATGACTCCTGTATTTGTACTACTGGACGAGACTCTGGGCCATATGCACGGCAAAGCGGTACTGCCAGATCTCGAAGAGGTCAAAGCCTCCATCGTTGATCGAGCCAAACCAGATCCTTCCATTCCGAAAGAGGAGTTCAAGCCTTTCGACGTTCCACAAGACAAACCGGCGGTGATCCCACCGATGTTTCAAGGATATCGATTTCACTTGACCGGTCTTCACCACGGACCTACTGGCTTTCCGACCGAAGATGCCGAGATTTGTCAAAATCTGATCGAACGACTCCATAGAAAGATAGATTCAAGAAGGGCCGACCTTCTCGATAGCTATGAAGAGTATATGCTCGATGATGCCGAATGGCTCATCATCGCCTATGGTAGTGTGAGCAGAAGTGCCAGAGAAGCGATCAACCGCCTCAGAAGCGAAGGCAAAAAGATTGGAATGTTTCGACCCATCACTCTTTGGCCAAGTCCAGAAGAGAAGATGAAAGAGATCGGTGAGAGATTTCCAGCTGAAAAGATCTTGATGCCAGAGCTCAATATGGGTCAGTATATCGACGAGGTGGAGCGAGTGATGAAGAAGCGCCCGGTAGGACTGAACAAAGCCAACGGTCGACCGATCAGCCCTGCCGAGATCATAGACAAACTCAAAGAAATGGGAATATAAGGGGGAGAATATGGCATTTAACTACAACGAATATCTACGAACGGACAAGATGCCCACACTTTGGTGTTGGGGATGTGGGGATGGTATCATCCTCAAGGCGGTGATCCGAGCGATCGACAAGCTTGGATGGAATATGGATGATGTATGTGTGGTGAGCGGTATCGGATGTAGTGGACGATTTAGCTCCTATCTCAACTGTAATACCGTGCATACGACGCATGGACGAACGGTCGCATACGCTACTGGTATCAAGCTTGCAAATCCCGACAAGCATGTGATCGTTGTCGCAGGGGATGGTGATGGTCTGGCCATCGGTGGAAACCATACGATCCATGGATGTAGACGAAACATCGATCTCAACTTCATCCTTATCAACAACTTTATCTATGGACTTACCAACTCACAAGTGAGTCCTACCACTCCAAAAGGGATGTGGGCGGTAACTACCCAGTATGGCAATATCGATCCTACATTCGACGCGTGCGAGCTCGCAAAAGGATCTGGTGCTACATTCATCGCACGAGAGTCCGTCACCGATCCAAAGAAACTTGAGAAGATGTTTATCAAAGGGTTCGAGCATAGAGGCTTCAGCTTCTTCGATGTCTTCAGCAACTGTCACGTCAACCTCGGACGTAAGAACAAAATGGGTGAAGCGATCCAGAACCAAGAGTGGCTCGACGAGATCACATTGCCAAAATCGAAGTATGACAAGCTTCCTGAAGAAGAGAAAATCAACTACTTCCCGACTGGTATCTTGCATCATGTAGATGATCAGATGGAGTACTGCGACGCATACGATCTTGTGATCGAAGCGGCACAGAACAAGAAAAAAGTGGATATTCCTATCCAGGTCAAGCCATTCTAATGGTGAGGGCTTCGCCCTCTTGTTGAATCGCTATTCATAGTAGTTATTCAAAGAAATAACAAAACGAACTCAAAGGAAGTTGACTATGAGACATCAATTACGATTTACGGGTGTGGGTGGACAAGGTGTTCTGCTCGCAGGTGAAATTTTGGCTGCGGCTAAGATCAAAGCGGGAGGATATGGCGTCAAGGCGGCGACATATACTTCTCAGGTACGGGGCGGTCCTACCAAAGTGGATATCATTCTCGACGACGACGAGATCCTCTATCCCTACGCCAACGAGGGCGAGATCGAGTATATGCTCTCTACTGCCCAAGTGAGCTATAACCAGTTCAAAGGTGGTGTGAAAGATGGTGGTATCATCGTCATCGAGCCAAACTTGGTCACTCCTACCGAAGAGGATATCGAGCGATGGGATATGTACGCCATTCCTATCATCTCTATCGCAAAAGAGGAGGTGGGTAACGTGGTGACCCAGTCCGTCGTGGCTCTCGGTGTGACGGTAGAGATGACTCAAGTCCTTCCAAACGATCTGGTATATGAGACCATGATTTCCAAAGTACCACCCAAATTTATCGAACTCAACAAAACAGCTTACGATCTTGGCGTCAAATATGCCAAAGAGGCGAAAGAGCGAGGAACCATCAAGTCGATCGCAGATGTGGAAGCGATGAAAGCCAAAGATATTTGTGAGATGGTAAAGTAGCTTGAATTTCAGGATGGTTTAAGCTATAATAATGCTCGGCGCAGCGGATAGCAGCTTGGCTTAGGCCAAGAGGAAAGTCCGAGCTGCAGTGAGGCAGGGTTCCACCTAACTGGTGGCCAGCGTAAGCTGAGGGAAAGTGCAACAGAAAACAGACCGCCGATGGCTCAACGCACAGGCAAGGGTGAAAAGGTGAGGTAAGAGCTCACCGCCTCTTTGGCGACAAAGAGGGCAGTGTAAACCCAACCCGCAGCAAGTCGCACCTGGTTGGAGCCTCACACTTCGAGTGCGACGCTGGAGCTCTATGGCGACATAGAGCGTAGATAAATTGCTATCCAAGACAGAACTCGGCTTATAGCTGCGCCGAGCTATATCTCTTCGTATCTTTTCAGTAGCTCTTTTTTCAAGTCAGTGAACGTAATGTCTGGTTTTTGCTCCAAAATATGTTGCATCACTTCGTTATCTTCTTTGCCATTCCAAATCTTTTTGTATGCCCCCTCTTTGTAGCCATGCTCTTGGCGAAATTGATTGAGAGCGTTTTTGCCTATATAGAGGCGGTAAAGCTCTTCAAACGATAGTCCCACCGCATCGCAGGCCTTGAAAAACTGCTCTATCAAAGACTCCTGCAGCATCTCGCTATCGTTTTTTATGAGTGAAAGAGCCATCAATTCTTCGAAGATATCCAGATACTTATCCACTTTATCGTTTTGCCACTGAGTGATTTTGATATCGCTTTTGGTATCTTTGAGATTGTCGATCATCCTCGCAACTTCGTCCAAAGGATTGTGCTGCAAAAGATAGCTCATCACGAAGTGCCAGATATCCACCAACTCGATTTTGACATTCTCGTAATTTGGCTGGGCGTCGATACTCTTCCAGTGCTTCCATGGAAAGGAGTCGATCAGCTCGGCCGTCTCCATCGTGATGCAGCGCTTCCAGTTGATCACTTTGCCGTTTTTGGTCACACCCTCTCGCCATCTTGGGCCGTTGGTATCGTTGTTGAGCTCGTTTTGTAGAGTGAGCATTTCGTAGATCTTTCCCACACTTTCTCCTTAGTAATCAATAGCGACTCTGTAGTTAGGATCGTCCTCTTCCCAGGTACAGTAGGGGCCCGCATCTTTGAGTAGCTGCTTACACTCAGGACTCAGATGCCGCAGCACGATACTCTTGCCAGCCTCTTTATACTTTTTAGTCACTTTGTCTATCGCTTCGACGCCGCTTTGGTCCATCACTCTGGCCTCTTTGAAGTCGATCACTACCTCGAAGGGATCCTTGGCCGGGTCGAATTTCTCCATAAAGGAGTGGACGGAGCCAAAGAAGAGGGGACCTTCGAGTCTATAGATCTTCTTCTCTCCCTCCATCTCCTCTTTGGCGTAGATCTTGGCATGCTTCCAGGCAAATACGAGAGCGGAGATGATCACTCCGGCGATCACGGCGATAGCCAAGTCGGCGAATATGGTGACGATAGTCACCGTCACCATCACGAAGATATCCTCTTTGGGCATTCGCTTGAAGTGGCCAAGGCTGCTCCAGCTAAAGGTGGCGATGGAGACGACGAACATGATCCCCACCAGCGCAGCGAGTGGGATCAAAGAGATATAATCGCTCAAGGCCACCACGAAGAGGATCAAAAGGATCGAGGCGGTCAGTGCCGAGAGCCGACCTTTGCCACCACTGGTGAAGTTGATCATCGATTGGCCGATCATCGCACATCCTGGCATCGCTCCAAACATCCCACAGGTCATGTTGCCTACGCCCTGGGCGATACACTCCTGGTTGCCGCTGCCTCGCTCCCCGCTCATCTCATCCAGTACAGAGAGCGTCAAGAGTGATTCTATCAGACCCACGAGAGCTATGATGATGGAGTAGGGGAGGATGATCTTGAGGGTTTCCAGATTTAGTGGAGCCGTGGGGATATGAAAGGATGGGAAGCTGCCGCCGATGTCGGCCAGGTCTTTGATCTGCTTGGTATCGATATGCAGCAATAGCACCAGTGCCGTGACGGCTATGAGGGCGCCGAGGCTGGCTGGAATGATCTTGGTAAAGCGCGGCAAGAGATAGATGATGATCATGGTGAGTGCTATCAAGAAGTAGGTGGCGAGATTGGCATCTTTGATCAATGGTATCTGGCTGGTGGCGATGACGATGGCAAGACCGTTGACGAAGCCATAAATAGCTGGTTGGGGGACGAGGCGGATGAATTTGCCCAGCCTCAGAACCCCTATGAGGATCTGGATGATACCAGCCAGTACCGCTGCCCAAAACATATATTCGGGTCCATGTTGAAGCACGAGATCCACCAGTACTACAGCCACGGCACCCGTGGCTCCGCTGATCAT